>JAYYJC010000034.1:0-8017 GCA_036146655.1 Myxococcota bacterium
GAAAGTGCTTCATGATGACATCCGCAGGCTCTGCCGGCCACCGAGCCAAAATGTCTCCGCCGTCTGTTATCCGAAACAGCTGACTCAGATTTTGACGGCCAGTCCCAAAAGGCCCCCAACTGTGAGACGCAGCCACGAGCAATGTACCATCATTAAGAACTTCAAGTCCATACGCAGCAGGCAGTGAGTAGACCCCATACACATCTTCACCAGCTGGCAATGGCGAACTTTTGACATAATCGGCGAGTCTTAAAGTCCAGCGTCGGCTCAAATCTGATGAGTCCAGTGCCAGTAAAAAACCATCGGGAGACTGTTCGGCGGCGTAAATGGTTTGCCCATCATTAGACCAACGCACCCATTTAATCATGCCTTCTGAAAAGGACTTTCGGGCTAGAACCGAACCATCAAAGGCATCCACCACCAAGACCTCTCCCAAATGCGTGCCAATGGCCAGCTTCTTTTCGTCAGGAGAAAACACAACATCTGTATTGGCCTCGGCACCCACAGCGGCCAATCTAGATGCATTTCCCAAGGGTACTTGAAAAACCGTCATGCAGTTTGCTTTCTGTGGCGTTTCAATCTGCTGACCAGCCACATCCACGATTGTTTCTGGTGACCACTCCAACGGTTGAAACCGTGACCAAAAGGATCCTTCTCCATTCACGACAGCTCCATCTCGAAGCAGGGTAATGCTGGGTTCAGTCGGACTGGATTTTGGCGCTTCGGCCATACAAGACAACAATGCAATAATCATTAAAAGTTCCATAGATTGTGCAAGGCTATCGCCCATTTTCAGAAAAGTGTTGGTAGTCTTTTTTACCGGTCCAATCTCCGCCCCACTGCCATCCATGACTTTTGAACGCAGCAACAACCACATCGTCGGCTTGAATCATACCTGGTTTCGTCACAGCCCGATCGACAAATGGTTCGGCTGCTGGCGGATCCACTTTTGTCCCCCTCACCCAAGGGTTCCATAAGGGATTGATGTCAATTGCGTTGCCGTAAGTATGCTGTGACCACACTTCGGTCCCTTTGATTTTACGACAATTAAACGCTGAAGTGTTGTTGGCCGCCATGCTAAGATCGTCGCTGGCATCAAAATGGTCAATGCGCCGCATGCTTGGTATCAAAAAGCGATCATAATAAATCTCTTTGAATACAGCAACCATTAGCTCTGCTGTGTCTGTCGCCACAATGAGCTCACCCCAGCGCACTTCGTTTTCGCTGCTCCAATGTAATACATGCACATGTTTCAAATCTGCTGGTCCAACAGGACAATCTGCTTCCCAAGAACTGCCCTCCATTTCAGTCTGGAGTTTGGGGCTAATTGACCTGATCTTTGAATGAAACTTTGGGTAACACAGCCATTCCAAATCGGACTTGAAGCATTCGCAGTTTTCATACATCGCCACACACTGTTGTTCATCCGTCGGTTTGTCCATCACAATGTGGTTGACCGCTGGATTTTCAAGGCGATACATCAAGGACACAACCTCAGGTTCACTTTCGGTTTGTGGGACTTCAGCTGACATTGTCGGGACTTCTTCCTCGACGGCCGGTTCCACAATCACACTATTTGCCGTCGGTGAAGGCGTTTTCAGGTCACATGCGTTCAGCAAAATGGAAATGGCAAAAGTCATGACAATCTTTATAATTCATTCGGAACACTCGGCCACCCTTGAAATCGGTTGTCTCAACGGCAATACGGACTGTGTTTGCTGATCAGAATAAGAGGGTTATGGACTAATAATTCGGAGTTGAGTGACACACAAAATGAGATTGTATAGCCAAACCATCATCGAGCTAACGCAACACTTCTTGTACTCTCGTTACCGTTGGCTGCTGCCCCTCGTAATCGCCTTGTCTGTATTTGCTTCAGGCCTCCATCTGTTCGCCATCACCGGACCGTTTGCGCCATTTTTATATCCACTGTTTTAAATGACTTTTGGATCTATGCTGCTTCGATTGTTCGGCTTGATACTCCTTGGAGCCGGAGGTGGCATCATGCATTTGGAACTTTCCTTTCGACTTAACGGAACGGGTGGTCCGGTCGACAATCAAAGCTTAATGCTGCAATGGCTTCCGAAAGCTCCCGTTGAGTGGACCAAATCCTACGATTTTCATGTTTGGCTTGCTCCGGGAGACGGATACATCGAGTATCGAACAGACCTCGACGGCACCTTGGTCCATAAAGCCACGCATCACATTACAAGCCGCAGAACCCGTGGTCAAGAAGTTGAAGAGTTTCCGCCACCCGGCCAAAAAAGAATAATTGCGCTTGGAGACTCGGTCACCTTTGGACAAGGTGTGAACGACCACGAGACATTCATCTCTCAATTTGACTCATTGCTTTCCTCACATGAGGTCCTCAATGCCGCTGTACCCACTTGGGGCCTTGGCCAATATTACAGCTTCGTCCAAAATATCGCAGAAGAGTACAACCCAGATGAAATCATGCTCTTCTTTTTTGTCAATGACTTCTTGGATCCAGATTATTACTACGATGGCGAACCACTGGCCCCATTGAAACTGCCCAAAGCCAAATGGAGCAGCAGCGAAATGGGTCTACGCCGATACTTTTACATCTACAACCATTATCGGCGCATTCAAGAAAGAGAGGCTCTTGAAGACAAAGCCCTAAGCGGACACAACAGCTACACTCAATTGATCCGCTCCGAATCACAATTGAAGTTGGGAAGAAGGGCACTGACAAGGATCGGAGAAGTCTGTCAAACAAAAGGCTGGAGATGCACATTGGTGACACTTCCCCTACTCGAAGATGCATCCACTAAGAGTGTGCAATCCATTCTTGATAAAGCGGCTGAATATGCCCTAGATGCCAACATTCGAGTCATCCGAATGGACAATTCACTTCAAAAATTACACATCTATGAGCGATGGCTATTTCCAAGCGATCAGCACATGAGCGCCAGAGCTCATTCTGTGTTTGCACATACCCTTGCTGCAGCCTACAAAGAACTGTACACAGATGCCCGATAATGGGTTAGAATAACGCCACACAAGTGGGGTTTCATGGCACACATACGCGTTGAAAAGCTGTCCAAAAACTACGGTACTCACGAGGCTGTAAAATCGATTTCATTCACAATAAACTCCGGTGAAATCGTGGGTTTTTTGGGCCCAAATGGCGCAGGTAAATCCACCACAATGAAAATGTTGACGGGCTACCTGAGCCCCAACACCGGACTTGCTCACATCAAAGGCATAGATGTCCAAGTAGACCCCATTCGAGCGCAACAAGAAATCGGGTATCTCCCAGAAAATGCCCCCATTTACCCAGAAATGACGGTCGGTGCTTACCTAAACTATTGTGCCAAAATCCGAAAACTTGGCCGTTCCGAACGCGCCCATGCGATCGATCAAATCCTTGACCAAGTGGGCATTCGAGACCGCTATCATCAGCGCATCGGCGAACTGTCTAAGGGGTATCGACAACGCGTGGGGTTGGCTCAAGCACTGCTCCACAAGCCACCCATCGTCATTCTCGATGAACCAACATCCGGGCTGGACCCCAATCAAATTCGGGACATCAGAGAATTGATACAAAATATTGGTCAAAATCGAACTGTGTTGCTGTCTACCCACATTCTTTCAGAAGTTCAGGCCACCTGTGACCGAGTCATCATTATTAACAATGGACAACTTGTAGCGGATGGCGGTGTGGATGATGTTATCCTGCAGGCCCAAGGGGGCTTGGTCTTGATTGCCAGTTTTTTGAAGGGTAAGTTGATGCGAACATCTGAAGAACTGCAACATTTGCTCAACGGTATCGATGGAGTCACACGCAGCGAGATTATTTCAGGTCCAGATACAGAACACCGCTACAGGATACATGTGAGCAAAGACATCCGTACCGAAATCTTCGGCTTTGCTGTCGAGAATCATCTCAGTTTGGTCGAACTTCAACAAAGCCGCTCTGATCTTGAAGATGTCTTTCGACAATTGACTGAGCGTTAACCGAATGTCCAGCATCATCATCGGCACATCTGGGCACATTGATCACGGCAAGACCACACTCCTCAAAGCCATAACGGGTGTGTCGCTCGACAAAAGCCCTGAAGAGAAAAAAAGAGGCATTACAATCGATTTGGGTTTTACCCATTTGGATCTTTCCAGTGGCAAACGAATTTCCTTCATTGATGTACCTGGACACGAACGCCTTGTCCGCACCATGATAGCCGGCGCCTCCGGAATGGATGCCGTACTGTTGTGCATTTCAGCGGTGGAAGGTGTGATGCCCCAAACACGAGAGCACATTGATATTCTCAATTTACTCGGTGTCACGCACGGGATTATCGCCATTACAATGACCGACTTAGTCGACGACGAGCTTCTCGAACTCGCTGAAATGGACATTGAAGAGGCCGTGGCGGGAACGCCCTTCGAAGATTTTCCAATTGTACACACGGCTGCTGGAGAACACCCCGTTGGCATAGATGCATTGGTCACATTGCTTGACGGAATTCCACCAAAGGAAACGGCCCAAGACTCGCCATTTCGACTGTTCATCGATCGTGTGTTTGTTCAACCTGGCTTTGGAACAGTTGTCACTGGTACTGCAAGAGGCCAATCCATTTCACAAGGGGAGACTCTGCTTATCCACCCCACCGGACATCAAACCCGTGTCAGGAATATACAGCAACACGGGGAAACCGTGCCACACACAATTTCTGGTCAGCGAACAGCGTTGAACTTGGCAGGCCTTTCTCATACCGACATCACCAGAGGTCATGTTCTGTTGCGAGAAGACACTGCGCCAGCCACATCTATTGTAGACATTGCTTATGTTCACCTCAATGGCGCCCCCAAGTTGAAAAGCGGCACCCAAGTCCGATTTTTGGTGGGCTCAACCGAAGTTTTGGCTCGGCTGTATCTGTATGAGACCGAAGAGGCCGAAGAAGGCACCCGTGATTTTGCACAGCTTCGTTTGGCCAACCCCGTGCGGGTGTTGCCCCGAGATCGAGTCGTGATACGCAGAGTGTCACCTGTCACCACTTTGGGCGGTGGTGAAATCATCGACCCATTTGCACCCAAGTTGAGACAGAAAAATCGACAAATGATGCAACAAACCCTTCAAATGCTGGCAGATGGAAACCCATTATCTGCGCTCGAGCGCTGTGGGTCAAAGGGAATGAGTGCAACCATTGCACGCCTGTGGAAAATGGATGGGCCCACTTTTGACAATCGATTTTACCACCCAAATATCATTCAACAATGGTGCATGGATTTGCGTAAAACAGTCGACGAGCACCACTTCCAACATCCATTGTCTTTGGGTATTCCACTTCGTGAGCTTCACAGCCAAAGTCTCCACTTTCTGTCTCCGAAGGCCTTTGAAGGCCTCATTCAATCCGAAGTCCAAGCCAATCATTTTGCCATTGAAGGGGCTCGTGTTCGCCGTTTCGATTACACAATAGAACTGACATCTGACCAAAGCGCAAAAGCAAATGCCATCATCGACGCCGCATTGAGTGCAAATTGGGAAGGCATCTCGATGCCAACTGAGAATCTCGAACTGGTTCATTATCTACTGAACACAGATGCCATCGTTTCCATACAAAAACGCCTTGTCCATCCCAAACAGATCCAGAGATTGATAGACTCACTGCACCAATTCTTTCAAGACCATGCACTCATGTCACCCGTTGACTTCAAAGGAATCACAGGCCTATCTCGCAAGCATGCCATTCCATGGCTCGAATGGTTAGACAGCAACGGAATCACTCAAAGAACATCGGAAGGAAGGAAACTTCGCACCTCCCAATAAAGGCCGAAATTTTGTTAATTCTTTGCCGTGAAGACAGAATTCCAATTGACGAGACTGAATTGAGTGGAAATAATAAGACAAGAAGAGGCAAATTTGATAAAATCACGCTGTTCACACTCTTGCATATCCACACCAGAAGTTCCATGACCTTTTCAAAGCTATTTTTGATGCTCACAGTAGGTTGGATGCTGATTTTACCTGCGTCCGCTGAGAGCATAGAAAACGATCTCGAAAACCTCGCACTCCCCACTTCCAACGTACTGATTGATGCGCCAGTCAAGGCTGCAACCGTCTACATCAATTACAAATACATCGGCGAGACACCACTCTCTGTTGACCTTCCAGAAGGTTCGTACAACATCCGCATCAGCACCGATGGCTACACTCCATTTGTGCGACGAGTCAAGATACGCGCCAATCAAGACAGTCGCATCATGGCTGAAATGGAACGAAACAATGGCTCCATCGAGATCCAGTCCAATGTGCCCGGCGCTGAAATCACCATTAGCAACGGCACACGCTACATTCTCCCCATTCGCCTTGACCCTCTGATTAGTGGAACCTACGGGTATACCATCGAGGCCCCCAATCACGAACCCATCAAAGGCACATTTGTCTTTAGTCCAGGTAAAAACATCTTCATTTACGATGAGCTTGAGTCCTCTACTGGCTTGGTCAGCATTGACAGCACCCCACAGAAAGCCAAAGCCTACATCGATGACCATTATGTTGGAAAATCCCCCGTCAGTTTGACTGATTTTCCGCCTGGCGACCACACCGTGATGTTGAAAAAATTCACCTATGCCAAGGTATTTCGACAGATGGACACCTCTCTGGGGAACAAAGGAAATGTCGCTTCTTCACTCAACCGTAAAGGGGCTCGTCTGGTTGTGTTGACGCGTTCGCGTGACGCCCATGTCATCGTTGAAGGCTACCTGCTGGGCGAAGGCCGTTGGGTATTTGCAGGAAAGTTAGAACCTGGGTTGTATGACCTGGAAATTGATTACACAGACCGTGAGCCCATCGTTACGCACATCGATATACCCGTATCAGGTAGTGTTCGGTACAAGTCATACCTCTATAAATCCGAAGATGACAAAGGCGATGTTTTGGCCTACAAACCTGCACTTTACCGCCGCTGGGCCCTGTGGGGAGCGGTTGCAGGCGTTGGCGCCGGCATTGGCCTTGGTTCATATCTATACATTCGGGCCAATCAACCCGAACCAGCCCCTGAAGGCGATACAACCCTTACCATCCCATAGGAACTCTGATGTCTCGACTTCCCTCTGTCCTATCCATTCTTCTTCCTGTCAGCCTGTTGGGTTGCTCTCAGGAAAAAGAAACCAAAACCGCCATCTTCCTTCAGATTGCAACCGACTACGGAAATGACACTGCAGGCCCAAGCCTTAGTGACATTGTCGATCGAATCTATGTGGACATTGATCCCGAAACCCCGTTTCTTGACCCCACTGGGACCCCCTACGAAGAAGGTCCCTACCAAAATGTCAGACAGTACAATTCCAGTTTCACAAACAGCATTGAGACTGACGATGAACTTGAACTACGCCTTGAAATTAGGACAGCCAACTGGGAAACGGGTCTCCCAATCATCGAGATCACCCCATCAGAAGCCAATGCCGGCCCCTTTAGTTTCAGCGGCCAGGGTTGGTTGGACAAAACCCATTATTTGACATCCGATGTGGCAGGCCCAGTGAGCTTCATCCAAGATGAAATCATCGATGTCACTTTGTATCTCAGCATGCTCGACACCCCAATTGGTCCGTGCAACAACACCATCGATGACGACGCTGACGGCTTTATCGATGAAGCAGACCCAGACTGCACGGATGGCAATGATGAAGTTGGATACTCCGATATACAGTGCTCAGATGGCATTGATAACGACGGAGACGGTCTCATTGACATGCAAGACGACATGTGTGAAGACGCATTCGACGACGCAGAATACACAGACTGTGAAAACGAGAGTGACGACGACAATGATGGTTACACAGACTCGGAAGATCCCGACTGCGCCGTTGGCATTGAAGAATTGGGTTTTGGAACCACACAATGCAATGATGGTGTCGACAACGATGGCGATACTTTTGTGGACATCGAAGACCGAGATTGCGACGACGCTTCTGACGATGACGAAGCCTCTCCGGCTTGCGAAGACAACGAGGACAACGACAGCGATGGATACATCGACGCAGATGACCCAGACTG
>JAYYJC010000035.1:0-10000 GCA_036146655.1 Myxococcota bacterium
GCGCTCCTCTTTTGGTAAGTTGTTCCATGATGATGATCACCCGTTTGGCACCTGCCACCAAGTCCATGGCACCGCCCATTCCTTTCACCATTTTTCCAGGAATCATCCAATTTGCCAGGTCTCCTTCTTGTGAGACTTGCATGGCCCCCAAGATGGCCAAGTCAATGTGACCGCCTCTGATCATTGCAAATGATGTTGCGCTAGAAAAGAATGAAGAACCAGGAAGTGTGGTTACAGTCTGTTTTCCAGCATTTATGAGATCAGGATCTTCTTCTCCTTCATATGGAAATGGACCAATGCCCAATAAACCATTTTCAGAGTGAAGAACCACCTCAACACCTTCTGGAATGTGGTTGGCCACCTGTGTGGGCATACCGATACCAAGATTTACATAGAAACCATCTTGAAGCTCTTGTGCCACGCGGCGCACAATGTCGTTCCTGCTTAAAGTCATATCAATGTTCCTTTTATGCTTGATTTGGGTGTGGACGAGTGGTGACCCGCTCTATGGGCTTTTCATAGTTTGAGCCATGGATGATTCGTTGAACGAAAATTCCAGGAGTATGTATTTGATCTGGATCAAGTTCTCCTGCGTCGACAAGTTCCTCAACTTCGGCAATGGTCACCTTAGCAGCCATGGCCATCATTGGATTGAAGTTGCGAGCAGTTGCTTTGTAAATCAGGTTTCCATGTCTGTCACCTTTCCACGCTTTTACAAAAGCTACATCCGCTGTCAAGCTCGTTTCTAGGACGGCCTTTGTTCCATCAAATACTCTTATTTCTTTGTTCTCAGCAATGACAGTACCCACTCCGGTGGGGGTAAAAAATGCGGGAATGCCAGCGCCGCCTGCTCGTATTCTTTCTGCGAGTGTCCCCTGAGGAACCAGATCAACCTCGAGTTCACCTGAAAGATACTGGGTCTCAAAGTTTTTATTTTCGCCCACATAACTGGAAATCATTTTTTTTATTTGTCGGGCTTGTAGTAGTATTCCAAGTCCTTTGTCATCAATACCACAGTTGTTTGAAATGACTGTCAAGTCCTTCGTACCCCTGTCAAAAAGGGCTTGAATTAAGTTTTCCGGATTACCGCACAGACCAAAGCCTCCGCTCATCAGTGTGTCTCCATCTTTAATATCAAAGATGGCCTCTGCCGCACTGGCATATTCTTTGTTCATCTTTTCATCCTCATTAATGTGAAATGACTATTTCCTAACGGGTTGATTGTGGGATTGCACATTTGTATTCCGTTATCCATCACACCAGTCTCTTGTCGCTTTAGAGTACTTCAATTGGTTTACATAGGCTCTTGTTGGTGTCATGCATTACCCCATCATTGATGGGGCTCTCAAAGTGATTCGATGGTGCATTTAACTTTGAATCAGCTGTGCTCTTTCAATCAATCGGAATCAAGTTTGGTCTTCATTTAACTACCAACAACGGTTGAGTACCGCATTGTCTTTTCTGGGTCTAAAACTAGAACTTCATTTTTGGTATGGATTGGCATTGATTAAAATCCAATCATCTTCTTATTTTATGATGTTGGTTTAAGGAGTAGAATCGGTTTTATGGCAAATCCCTCTTGTCATGTCATAAGCGGTGGCGAACATGCACCTACTGGAGATAGGATTTAATAAACATTTTTGTTGATGTGAGGCTCATCTGAGAGAAACCATGCGCAACCCAACTTACCCTGAAATAGATCCAACGACATGGGAGCACCCTTATGACAAGGCTGCCCTAGCAGCTCTTCGTCGGATTCCAAAACTTGATGAACTTCTTCAGTTGACTTTGGGCAGTTGGTCTGAAAGCAACTATCTGAACAGCAATCGGGAACAACTTCAGCAGGTCACTGAGAAAAACGCACCTGGACTCAATAGCATTTATACTGATTTGCTCAAAACCTTCGATGTGCAGAGCAACTGGCCCCTTTATATTAAGAATGAGCCTGGCATCAATGCTTATGCTGTTGGATTTAATGACCCATTCGTGACACTCACCATTGATGCCGCCCAACTTGAAAAACCATTGCTTCGAATGATTCTGGCGCATGAAATCGGACATTTGCTTGCTGGTCATGGCTTGTACCGTACCATGCTTCGATTTTTACTCTCTGTGGGATGGCTAAGTGGGGTGATACCAGTCAAAATACCGATTTATCTGGGTGTGACACTTGCCATGCTCGAGTGGCGCCGTTGTTCAGAGTTTACTGCTGATCGTGCCAGTGCACTTGCCGCAGGGGGTGCTGAACCCGTCGTATCTGTCCTCAATCTTTTTGATGATCCGGAAACGCCATTTCGTCCGATGATGCAAAGCATCAACGACAATATCCCTGAGTTTATGCGTCCGGTGATACAGGATTCATTGAATGGAATACGAAAGTTGACACAAACACATCCAGATCCAAGTATTCGCATAAGTGAATTGAGAAATTGGTGCGCTTCTCCTGAATTTGAAGCCATTCGGCGCGGGGAGTATCCCAAAAGAGGTGAGGTTCACCTCACCGTGTGGCAAAATCAATTACAAAGCGAGTTTGGCCGATTGGCAGATGATACGACCAAGGGATTGAAAGACATTTGGAACAATTGGAACCCATTCTAGCGCTTTCGCTTTGGGTGGTTTTGAGCATCTTCAATTGTTGGGTGCTCTGGCCAAGCATGTTTGGGGTATCTTCCTCTCAGTTCCTTGCGAAGTTCTGGGTAGGTCATCGCCCAAAATGATTCCATGTCTTGTGTTTGTTGTTGTGGTCGTTGATTTGGTGCCAAGAGGGTAATCTGCATTGGTACACCAAGGATTAAAGGACTTTTACTGAGACCGAAGAGCTGTTGGATCCGTGCAGAGATTTGTGGTGGCATACCTTTGGCATACTTAATTGGTGTTTTGGTGCCTGATGGGAGTGTATATGTTTGGGGAACATCGGTATCTAAGGCTTGTTGAATATGCCATGGTGTTCTTGACTTCAGTTCAGAGAGCACCGGTATTTGCAGCAACTCACTCCGTCGGCTTTTTCCAATACACCATTCTTTAAGACAGTCAGTAAGGTCCTCGAAGCAATCAATGTCATCTGCTTGAAAGTGTGCCCAATACTGTAAGCGGCTAAGCCAAGATTGGCATGCTTTGTCCATGTTTAAAAAGTGTTGCGGTCGCACTTTTGCGCATTGAAATAAGATCTGTCCTGCTATTTCAGGTTGAACTGCACATGCCTGTGAGTGAATGACCAAAGCGCCAATTCGATCTTGAGATTGTGCGACCACTTGCTCTCGTTCTGAATGGTAATTGTGCGTGAACTGTTTTGTGGTTGGGATCCAGCTTGTTTCAACTGGTAAATATTGGTGAACATAAGGCGGTCGATTGTCTTTTTGGCTAATGGATAGTGCGATGAAGTATTGACTTTCACGGTCAATATTTTCGGCAACTTTTCCATTTTGACCATTGGCCAACTTGATATTTTGAAGCCCAATACGGCGACCGAGTCGGGTTGGGAAGATCTTTAGATACAGTTCAGCCAAAGTGGCTTCAACATCTATGTTTGAACGCTGAGGCTGTGAAGGCAATACACTGAGCAATTGTTTGTATACTTTGTGGGCTTGAGTGTTCCGTGACTTTTTGTCAGCTTGAACTCGAAGTATTTTCTCCCAGACCGGCTGATTTTTGTTTTTTGGCCAGGGATCTCCTTCTGAGACAAAGGCTGCAAAAGCACATGCGGTTTGGTGACACTGTTCGGTATGGCTCATGAGCAGAAATAGGGCGAGCCTTGGCTGCAAGGGGAGTTCAGCAACCTTACGACCCAATGTGGTAATCCTACCCTTTAAAACCAATCCAAGTTGCTCGAGTTCTTGTATTGTTTTAGACATTCGGCCTTTCGGAGGAGCCGTGAGCCATGTACATTCCATGGGATTCGCACCCCACAGGTAGACTTGAAGCAATGGGTACATTAAGTCTGCTCGAAGAATTTCTGCTTCTCGATGTGCGCAAAATTGATTTTCTGCGGGTTGAGTCCATAATCTGTAGACTTGACCTTCACTTGTTCTCCCTGCCCGTCCAGCCCTTTGCTGTGCCGACGCCAAGGTGACTGTCTGAGTTTGTAGTTGTGAACCATCGTCTGTAGCAATTGCAACTCTCTCAAGCCCTGAATCAATGACATAGCGGACATTTGGAATAGTGACAGAACTTTCAGCAATGTTGGTCGATACGATGATTTTTGGTTTTGGAGCTGGGGCAAGTGCCGCTTGTGTGGCCTTCAAGTCCAGTGTGCCATGAAGCGGAAATACGGGTAGGTCAGTGATTTGCTGAATCATGTCCATGCAATGATTGATTTCTGAGCGTCCGGGCATAAAGATAAGCACATGGCCTTCAAGATTATCTTTGAGTAAATTTTTGAGACAATGAACGGCAACTTCTGGAGCATTTCTTGTACTGGGTTGATGCAAATAAGTGATGTGTATGGGGAAGCTCTCAGCCTTTATTTTTGCATGGTAAGCAGATGGGAAGTGGGCTTTTAGTGCGTTAGTTTCGAGTGTGGCCGATGTCAGAATGATCTTGAGACTGTCATTGGCAGCTTGGACATCCATCAAAAATAGCAGGAGTAGATCAAGTTGAATGGACCGCTCATGAAACTCATCCAATATAATTGTATTGACTCCTTCTAAAAATGGATCGTTTTGCAGCCGTCGAATCAAGACACCTTCTGTCATCACTATGATTTGACTCTTGGTGCTCAGTTTTTGTTCGTGGCGAATTTGATACCCCACAGTTTGCCCACAGTTTTCACTAAGCAAAAATGCCATCCTGTGTGCCAGCATCCTGGCGGCTGCTCGTCTGGGTTGAATCAAGAAGATCTTTGAGGGATGATGTTCCAAAAGTGAGAGGGGAAAGATGGTGGATTTCCCTGTACCAGTTGGTGCTTCGACCAAGCTAACTGGTGATTGGATTATTTTGGGCAGATGGGATAAAAATGGGGACGGTTGAATTTTTGTCATTTAAACTGATAATAATTGTACTCTGGGTTCAATTTATCATCCCCGTCCACTTGTCATCTTGTGAATGGTGTTGATTATATTTAAGGCGTCTGTTCTCTAGGGAGAATTTATGAGTAAACAACAGCAGCGATTGCCGAAAGTACTGGTTGATATCCAAGAGCAACAGAATCAGGAACTTCAACAAAGCAATGCATTTCTCATGGGGTTTCTCGCTGGACTAACACCTGAGCAAGGCCGCCTTGGTGCAAATCAATCTCCAGATGCTTGGACCAAGAATCTTGTGGATCAAATGCTTAACGAATACTCTACAGCAGATTTGGACGCTTTAGGTCAGCAGGCTGTTAGCCCTCCGAGTGATGTGCTCTCACCGGTAGCAAACAGCCCTGAAGTCTCATTACCGCCACCTGTTAGTGGCCCAGAAGAAGTGCTTCCACCTGTTGTGAGTGGTCCTGAAGAAGTGCTTCCTCCAGTTATAGATGGTCCGAAAGAAACACTTCCGCCTGTCAATGCTGGCAATGATCGCATACGCCAATTTGGAACCCGAGAAGATGATGTGCTTCGCGCTGTTGGAGGCGGCGGCAATGACCGGATTCGACAATCTGGTCGCAGAGGCAACGATACTCTCCGTGCCAATGGTGGCGCTGGAAGAGACCGTATACTTCAACGAGGCGGCAGAGGTCGAGACGATTTACGTGCCGATGGGGGGGCTGGTGACGATCGAATACGCCAACGAGGTGGCCGTGGTCGAGACAGACTTAACGCCATTGGCCGAGGTGGTGATGATCGCATCAATCAACGAGGCGGCCGTGGTCGTGATAGGTTGAACGCTGACGGTGGCGCTGGAGCTGATCGAATACGCCAAAGAGGGGGGCGTGGAAAAGATTTACTTGAAGCATTGGGACGAGCTGGAGATGATCGGATTCGCCAACGAGGTGGCCGTGGTCGAGATCAAATCACTGGCGTCGGTGGTCTTGGAAACGATCGCATCAATCAGCGAGGTGGCCGAGGAAGAGACACGCTAGAGGCACTTGGTGGTCGCGGTCAGGATCGGATTCGTCAGCGAGGCGGCCGAGGTGCGGACAGCTTGATGGCCAATGGCGGGAAAGGTGATGACAATGTGAGAATGAGGGGAGGTCGAGGCAACGACACCCTGACTTATCATGTCAGTTCAGGAAGTGACAAAGTGCGCATGCACGGTGGCCGTGGAAGAGACACTGCACTGATTCACACCAACGGCAATGCCGTTACGGTTCGTAACCGCAAAGGTGAAGTCCTCTTTTCAAGTGATGGTGAGCGTTCGAATGTTCGGGGTCGAACCGACATTGAGGTCAGAGGCATTGAGAACATTCAATATGTCACAGATGCGGTCATCGGTGAAGTGGATACCGGTGAACAAGCCAGTGAAAATCAAATGAATCCAATGAGTAACTTTGGAAATGGTGGCGCTCCCCCCAGCATGAGTTCACCTGAGAGTCCTGTTTCTCAACCGGGGTCGGTCACTCCCGAGGTGTCTTCGCCAGGAGGCAGTGGTGGGGTGTCAGTGACACCATCCACCGGTACGATTGAGACTGAAAATCCCAATACGAGCGTTTCGCCACACAATACCCAAGGAGTATCCTCACCCGGTTCGACAAGCGGTGTGGATACGGGCTCTTCATCGGTAAATCCTGGTGCCACCGGTACTCAAGAGGTAACAGGGCCCAATCGGCCACCAAGCATCAACTCTGTGTGGACCAGAACCACACAGCCACTGTTCAATGAAACCGTCGATGTGTACTTCAATGCGTCTGATCCGGATTGGGATCCACTTAGCTGGGATTACAACATCAATGGAGCGCATTCCGAAAACGGTTCTGTGGGTCCAACGCCATGGATTAAAGTGTCTATTGACCTTCAAGAACTTGGCCTACAGGCCCGAGATACCTTTACTGTGACCGCAAATGTAACAGATCCATCTGGTGCCAGTGATACTGAGAGCATCGATATCGAAGTCTTTGGTAAAGAAATTGCGGTTTGGGAGGTCCTTTTTGATACACAAGATGTCACCGACATTACCAATCCAGATGGTGGACCAACCCGCATTGACCCGTTGATCTTTGACCTCAATATGGACGGTCAACTTGACATTACTGGTGCGAATCAAGAAGGTAATGGTAAGTTTGACGGCGAAACAGTTCTTTTTGATATGGATCCCAACAGACAAGGGACAACGGGATGGGAATTCTCTTCTCCGGGGCACCGTCCAGGGTACTACGAAGGTGGAAATAATTCTCGGGTTCCTGCGGTACCAAATGGCATCGCAATTTATGATACCGGCGAACAAGAAAGCACCAACAAAGAAGGCATAGGTCGATGGTACGAAGATCGTTCGAAAGGCAACAGTGCCGATATCTTTGATGAAGAGGGCCGGTTGGTTGGCCAATGGCGAGAAGACGCTTGGGGTGAATCTCATCAAGGTCGTATCGGGCAATATTATTGGGGTGCCACCGGCTCAGGGGAACACCGAGAGCGAACCGAGTGGATGAAAGGGACAGGAGATGGCTTCCTCGTCTGGGATCACAACGGTAACGGAATAATAGACGACAACACCGAGATGATGTCCGAGTTTGACATCGAGGGCAACGAAACATTCAAAAATGGTTTTGAGAAGCTGGCCCATTACTTTGACCACGACGGAGATGGGGTCATCCAAGGCAATGAACTCAATGGGTTGATGTTTTGGGTTGATGATGGTGATGCCATTACCGAAGAAGGTGAACTCCAGTCGCTTGATAAGTATGGGATCACCCACATAACCATACCCACTGATGACAGCTTAACCTCTTCAGCAACTGTCGGAAAAGCTGGAAAAGATTAATACCAATCTATTTTGCCATCCACTTATTCGTCTCATGGTTTCCAAACTTTGGGACGATGTTTTTTTAGGAATCTGATTTATTTTTAAGTGTCACACTTGTCACATTGTTTTTGGGGCTAAAATTGATATAAGTTAATTGTTTCTGCGAGCACAACATGAGCAAAAGCAAACTTAGATTTAAGCCGGAGCGGATTAGAGAAATCTCTAATGAAGATCATGTCAGCAGTGTACAAAGCAACGAGCTTCTACTCAATCTTGTTGCAGGATTGAGAGGCAAGCTGGCGAATGAAGCTCTGAGGCAGCAACCACGGCATTGGTCGTATGATCTCATGAATCAGATGATGAACGCCTACTCAAACTCCCTGCCAAGTATGAGCGCCCCTGAAAGTCCTGTTACTGAAGCCGAACAAGTTAGTCCGGATGTGTCTGGCCCTGCGACTGATGGATCCACAGCAGAGAGTTCGCCTGTCAATGAAGTCACTCCAAGTGTGGAAGCACCCGCCCTTCCAAGCACTCAAGATGTTCAATCCACACCAAGCTCGCAAGTCACACCAAATGTCAATACGGTAGCTGTTGATACACAAGATGTCACTGGACCTGAGCAGTCGACACCAGAAGTGTCAAGCCCAGACTCACCAGCCGTTGAAACACCAACACCCTCTGGTGGTGCCCAAGGTGTCACTGGAAGCAACGGTGCGCCTGAAATCACTGCAGTTTGGACGCGAAGCACCATGCCAATGTTTGATGAAACAGCAGACATTTATTTCAACGCCTCAGACCCAGACTGGGATCCGCTATCATGGAACTTTAATATATCTGGTGCACACACTGAAACAGGCGTGGAAAATGGTCCAACACCTTGGATTAAAGTCAGCGTCAATATTCCTGAAACCGGAATGGTCGCTGGAGATACTTTTTCAGTCGGAGCAACGGTTCGTGACCCTTCTGGGGCAAGTGATACTGATCAGATTGATCTCGAAGTCGATGGAGTACAAATGACGACTTGGGAGGTCTTCTTTGACAACGAAGACGCACAAACCTCAACCCGAGTTGACCTCGTTGGAGACCGTCTCCGTGCAGAAGAAGCTGCTCGACAGGCTGCACGGCGGGCTTCAGATCCATTGATATTTGACCTTGACATGGATGGTCTTTTGGGGACGGCCACCGGTGAAAGTCTTTCAAACGGTCAAATCGACGGGGAAACCGTGCAATTTGACATCGATCCGGAGCGTTCGTCTTGGGAGTTTGTTTCCAGTACCGACATGCCAGGCCTTGATGCACCAGCCATTCCCAACGGCTATGTGGTTTATGACAACGGCGATACGGAAAATATTGGCGGAAATGGCCGATGGGACCCTCAGACATCTAACGGTAATTGGACTCATCAACGTGCACAATTGTACAGTTCTGGTAATGACTTTATTGCAGAATGGGTGGCCATAAATGACAACGAATACGATTACTTTTGGGGTAATCGAATGGATGTTGAGATCACCGAGTGGCTTCAGAAAGGCACAGGGGATGGCTTCTTGGTTTGGGATCACAATGGCAATGGCGTGATTGACGACAACACTGAAATGATGTCTGAATACGATACCGAAGGCAACTATGTTTTTGAGAATGGGTACGAAAAGTTGCGCCATTATTTTGACAAGGATGGGGATGGCATCATTCGAGGCTCAGAGTTGGATGGATTGATGTTCTGGGTCGACTCTAACGCAGACGCACAAACCGACAGTGGGGAACTTGTTCCGCTTTCTGACTATGGAATTACCCAGATAGATATTCCCGAACTCGGTGAGCTGGCTTCTGAAGCCACAGTTGGAGCGGTGAACAATCACATCAGTTCTGAACAGGCAGAGTTTGAAAATAGTTAGCCTTGGCACATTCCAAACATGGGCTTGGGGCATTGGTTGACGAGTCTCTCTGATGACATGGTATAGTCAAGTTTGATTTGTATTGGAGTACCCAGTTTCTGTTCAGGCTCATCAACGGAGTGCCGGATTTTGGCGCCAGCAATACCTTCAAATGCGTATGAAGGCTGAGATTCCAGAGGGGTTGGACTGGTCTTGGATCTGGCCCAATGGTCCACTTGAGGCAGTAGCTGTTCAAGGATTTCCAGAACTTGATGCGCTCCCGATTGAAGACGTGTTGCCTCTGCTATTGG
>JAYYJC010000036.1:0-15329 GCA_036146655.1 Myxococcota bacterium
ACAATCAAAGGCAAGACAAGGTTGGAGTCGATAAAGTTCTACGTCGATTAAGAGGCGTGCATTACACTCCAACACACCTTGTCTCATCTGTTTTCGAAGAACTTGAGTTAAAGTCCAAAGTACGGGTTTTTGATCCTGCAATGGGTGCTGGTGTTTGGTTGCGAACATGGCTTGACCAGTGGTTGGGTTCTGGCGTCAGAAATATCCTTGATGGAATTAGTCAATTGTATGGTTTTGATATTGACCCACTCGCAGTGGCCGTGACCCGTTTTTTGTTGTGGAGGGCTACTTTCTGGGATTTGGATGCGGTTGGTGTTCTCACACGTCAGTTACGCACTGCCGATGCCTGTCTTGTGCAAGCAAAGGACATCTGGTCAGAATGTGAGAATGGTTTTGATTTGATTGTCGGTAATCCACCCTGGTTATTTTTAAGTGGACGGGGTTCACCTGTCGCACAGTACCGTCGAATGGGACAACCAAAACTTGCTGAATCCTATCAAAATTGGATAACCAGAGTTGCAAAGCAGTATCCCGAGTTTTCGAAAGGGTGTAAGGATTTGGCCAAATGGTTTGTGGGGTTATCATTGCAGCAACTCGCAACTCACGGTCAACTTGCCCTTGTACTGCCCGAATCACTCGTACGATTGCCTCGTTACCGTGATGTGCGTTTTAAACTTGCATCGGCAGGCTCTGTTAGGGTTGTTGTTAATCCCATTGGTACATTTTCTGTGACTTCGGTCAGCTGTGTGGTGTTCTTGTCGGAGGGGTCAAGCCAAGACCACATTTTGTATCGAGATTCTCGTCACACCAATGTGCAGACAAAGGTCTCAATCGTTGGGTCTGACTGGCCTGTTTATCGAAGCCGTTGGGCTGCTGGCTGCCATCAGAATGCGGGTCCAAGGCTTGGAGAGTGGATTTCCATTAAAGAAGGTGTTCACGGTTTATATTTTGAGCCAAAGACTGGAGCGATACCCGTTTGTGCAGTGGATGTCTCTCAATTGGGTAGTCAGCAAATGGTTGGTACCAAACGCGCCTTTCTCAAACAGTTAAAGACCAGTCCGTCTCATCACTTTGGAGAGCGTTTGGTGATTAGAAAAACAGGAGCGACCCTGTGTGCAGCGATCGTAGATACGCATGAACTGGCATATGCTCATCAAAATGTCTATGTTGGTAAGCGAAAATCTACATGTCCTGTCTCAATAACAACATTGGTCAAATTGCTGAATGAGCCCATTCTGACTGAGTTATATCAACAATCACCGTTGGGGCAGTCAGAACAACCGATGGCTCAACTTCGCATCAGTGCCCTTCGAGATTTACCCATTCCCAAAGTCCTGTTGACGAAATACGGTATTGCTCAGTAGGTTGATTTCATCTGATTGGAATACGAGATACATTGGTTCGCTTGCCCTCATAATAAGTGAACCGTAAGTACCACTGTTTTTGAATATGAGAATCCTTTGATGAAGAAATCTGAACTGGAAATCATTTTGGGAAAGTACAGCGTCAGTCAAGCGCTTCGTGCGGAATTGGAGGCGTGGGCGTTTGGAAACTTGGATCATGATGCCACCCGAACACTCTTTTCTGATGCCAATTTTGCCATGGACTCATTTCATGAGGACGAAGTGGTTGCTGACAGTACCATGCTGCTGAATACTCATCAAGCCCCATCCACCACAAAGGTAGAGAACCCCAAAATAACGAAATCAGTCACTAATCTTTTGACCTTGAATCCCAATTACGAAGTCGCAAAAGTTTACGAAGACTTGGGTCTTTTGGTCGCTGGGTGAGTGAGTGAATGGACTTCTTCGAAGTATCGGATGGATTGGAACGAGCCAAAATTGCCTGGAAGGGTAATTGCAAGCGGTAAACACTGGTTGTCGCTGATGCCCGTCAAACCACTGACCATTCGAGTGGATGGATTGCCCGACTTTCGCATTGAACGAGTTGGGTTTCGACTGATGCGTTGGCTCTAGTGTTCAGCTATGATCCGTCACTTTCGTGACGCTTTTGGTGGAGAGATTTCGGTGCTTTGACCATAAGCCTGAACCGATATGGTCGACGGACATGTGTATGTCACGGTGAATTATATGTCTGTTGATGAAGGCTGAAACCGTCAAAATAAACCAATGGTAAATTGTGCATGGGTTGCTGTTCACATTTGCTATACTCAACACGCATGAGGTGAAGAATGATCAGTATAAGGCAATTGACTTGGTCAAACGGTGGTGAATGGATGTCCAAAGGCTTTCGTGCTTTCCGACAAGACTTTTCATCGTGGCTTATTTTTATAGTATGTCATTTGGGCACGATCCTATTTGTCTCAATGATTCCATTTGTGGGTTCAATTGTGAATGGCATTGTGCCTTCAATTATTAAAGGGATAGGCATGCGTTTCATTGATGATCGACATCGGTCAGATATCCCAATGCGATTCGGAGCCATTCAACCTGAGCTCACCAAAACCGGGACAGAACTTTTCGGCCTTGGTGCAATCAACTGGGGGCTTAACTTTGTTGCGACTTTGCCGGTCCTTGTGGCTGGCATTGGGAGCGTACTGGCAGCAGGTTTGGGTGGGGCATTGATGTCTACGCTTTCAGGTGAATTTACTTCGATGCCAACATCTATGGATGAAGGTGCTTTGGTGTTGGTGATGGTGTGCATCTTTATTGGTCTTGTCATTACATTGGTGCTGTTGGTGGGTGTCTTTATGGGAACTGTTTTTGCTCCCTATCTCATCGTTTTGAGGGGCGTTAAAACGATAGAAGCCATCAAGTTGAGTTTCAGTGCCGTCCTAAAAAATCCGTGGTCCATTACTGCACTCAGCTTGTATTGGTTGCTCTATGTGTTTGGGGGGCTGTTATTGTGTGGGGTGGGTGTCTTGCTCATTGGACCAATCATACAACTGTCCATCTACTTTGCTGCAGAAGACATCTTTGAAGCGTCACTTGAACTGTCTGAAGGCAAATGAACGATTTTGACCGTAAAAATCATGTGCTTGATGCGTTCATTCCAGACCCTTGGCACCTCCGAGTCGCTTGCACCGAGGCACCACATCACACAATGCCTTTGTGCATTGACTTTTTGCCACATCGGCATGAGATTGTGATTGGGTCACAGCCTCAAACAGGTGTGACAGCCGAGCGCCAGTCTGGATACCTTTACCGCCACTTTCTGACGGTCTATCGGATTGAGTCGTTTAAATGTCAACCATTTCTAATGGAGCTGGGTGAATCCTTGTTCAAAATTGAACATGGGTTTCACGCCGAATTGCTTTGGTCAGGTGATTGGTACTGTCAATGGTCGAAATCGGCTTGGCAGAATGTTCAATATGCCTCTGCTCTGCTTGAAAAATGCATCATTGGACCACTGCGTCATTGAGCTGAGTGTGATTGAGTATTGTCTGGTCCACTGGACAACCAGAGATGTCTAATGTGAACCCAAGCCATTTGGCCGATGAGACAAATGATGGCAAATAGGCTGATTCTGAGACCCCATACCCAACTTGCGGGTTCATAAGTCATGATAAGCGTCTCTCCATCGCTGGGCACCATGGCTGCCCGTGCGAAACCACCTGCTCTGTAAATGGGCGTTGAAATACCGTCAACTGTGGCACGCCATCCTTCATCGAATGAGTCACCAATGACAACCAAGCCTTCTCCAACATTAGAAATGTCGAACATTAACTTTTCTGCATAGGGTTCAGACACAGGAATGGGGATCATACTTCTGGGGGCTGTTGGGTTTCCATTACGGATTTCAACGGGTGGGCATGACCTCAAATCTTTATCCGAAATTATTTGTAGGGCTTCTTGTGGGCGGCTTACTGATTGATGGCATTGGGTAAACCATGCCCTTGGGCTTTCTTGTTCAAGCCATTGAATGTTTTTGGGTTCAAAAACAATGGCACGCACATTGCCAAATAACAGGAGTGGTTTGGGAGGTGGGGTTTCAATTGGGAACCACGGAGATTGGGGTGGGTTACGGAGTGCTGCCATTAATCGCCTAGTCTGGCGTGAAACTGGAAGATCGTACCCCCTCAAGTCTCTCAATTGCGCAAGACTGGCAGTATTGGGAATCAGATGGTTATCGAGCCCAATGAAGCGACCACAATTGCTCGGATTTGGCGTGCAATCTAAGTCTTCCGCCAATGTGATTGCCCACGGAGAAATAATCGGCTCAACCTTGTGTTGCGGTATGACATCTGTATGGTGTCGATTGGTCCAATGTCCAAGACCGATGATGCTCAAGAGGATAACCATCTGCCCCAGTTTAGATTGTATATGTTGGGCTCCCAGAGCAGCGGGGATGCATAAAGACATCAGGGCCAAACCAATTAAACGGGTATGATTGACAGGCCCTGGAAGACCAACAATACTGATGAGCGCCGCAATAAGCACGCCAAACACAATGGGGAGAGATTGTCTGCGAGAGCTGGATTGCAATAAACCGACCAGCACAAGATACAGACACGGGAAACCAATGTGGAGTTGACTTGAAGCCCATTCGTCAGGACCTCTGAAATTATCTGTACTTGGATGTCCAAAGAGTTGAGGCCAGAAAATGTCTAGTATTGTGGCGAAGTGCAAGTGATTGTCTCCCCTAGACCACAAGCTTTCGGACTCAAGGACAAAGGCGAGCTGCGGGAGCCATAGAAGTGCAGAAAGACCCATTCCCAACACAAAGCCAATGAATGACTTAACGGTTGGCTTTGAAATGAAAACAACAGATGCCAGTGCGAAGACATGAAGACTGGTTCCTGGGTGTCCTGAAAGCAATATAAAGGCTGTGATGAGTGCGGTTTTTGTGAGATTGGACTGAAGTACACCAACAATCAACCATGGAAACCAGCATGCCGCAAGGGCTATCGGGTGGTGGATCCAAATGTACATAAATGGCATTGCCAGTGCGCATGATGCGGAAACCAATGCGCTGAATGTGCTCAGTTGTACTTGCCTTGCAAGATGAAAAAATCCTGATGAAAGCACAAATAGAATGAACCATTGTTCAAATTCTGTGGCGGTTTCTCTGGTCGCTAGTGGGGAAAGAATCGTGCTGGGCGAAAAAATTTTAGCTTGCCCATTTGCCAACAACGGGGCACCACCATAAATGTCTGGGTTCCACAGTGGGGGACGACCATTTGCGATTGTTTGTTTGGCCTTTTCCTGAAGGGGATACAGAAGCAGGGCTGGATCAGAGTGTAATGGGTTTTTTGGCGGGCTGTAGGTCGCCTCTGAGATGGCGTTACTGGATGAAAAGTGCCTGTGCCCGCTCAATATCAATTCTGGATTTATGATTGATGGACAGAAGATAATTGGGAGGACCATTAACAATAGGTTCAGCCGTATTGAACGATAATATTGTCTGGTTTTGAGGGGTACCATTGGTTCTGAATTGTGGCTGCTCAACATATTGGGTAACGGTTCGTTTTGAATTGCGGTATAATACGGCTTGATTGAAGGGGAATCGAAGATGTTGTGGATCTTTCTTGCGCTTGCATGCGAGAGTTCAAAAAATACTCTCGATGTCGACGGGGATGGGGTCATTGGAAGTTTAGATTGTGACGACAACAATCCAAATGTGTCTCCCAATTTACCTGAATTGTGTGATGGTATTGATAACAATTGTGATGGCGCCGTAGATAATTCACCCACAGACGGAAACTTCTATTACAATGATGCCGATGGTGACGGTTATGGAAGCATCGCATTTTACATATTAAGTTGTGAGCCTGTTGAAAACTACTCTGAAAATAGCGAAGACTGCGACGATGGGAATCCCGATGTAAATCCAGATGCGGACGATGTCTGCGATGAGATAGACAACAATTGCGATGGCCAAGTTGATGAAGATGGATTGGTTGGCTTCTTTTACGATATGGACGGAGATGGTGCAGGTGACCCCAACTTGCCTGTAGAAGATTGCGAGCCATTGGACAATATGGTTGAGAACTCGCTCGACTGTGACGACAGTAACGCTGAAATTTCGGGTTTAAACGAAGAAGTCTGTGATGGAATTGACAATGATTGTGACGGTGTCATCGACAATGGTGTATCGAACTTCTACTATGTGGATTCAGACGGTGATGGATATGGCTCTGATACAGATGTCATTCAAACATGTGATGAGTTAACGGGTTACGCCGAAGTCGGCGGTGATTGCGATGACGGCAATTCTACTGTTAATCCCGACAGCAATGAGATTTGCGATAACATTGATAACAATTGTGATGGCATTGTCGATACTGACGCCGTTGACGCTGTCACCTTCTACGCCGATGCAGATCAAGATGGCTATGGGGATGATCAATCCTTTACAGTGAGCTGTGAACAGCCGCCTGATACAACTCCAATCAGTGGCGATTGTAATGACAGTCCAGATGATTTGGATAACGATGGAATACCCGATGGGCAACTCATCAATCCCGACATGATTGAGTTGTGCGATTTACAAGGCATTGATGAAAATTGCAATGGCTTGGTCGATGACGATGATTTGTATGTTGACCCAAGCAGCAAGGGTGCATACTACATTGACAACGACGGTGACAACTATGGTGACCCGTCTACAGAATTGCTTCAGTGTACAATGCCTGTTGGCTACATCACAACGGACGGCGACTGCAATGACAATGATCCCGTCATCAATCCTGGAGCCATCGAAACCTGCGACGGGATTGATAATGATTGTAATGGGACCATCGACGAAGGTTTTACAATTACAGATTATTACACGGATGCGGATGGCGATGGCTATGGTGACTCTCAGTCCGTTGTGGCCGCTTGTGCTCAACCCATTGGAGCCGTCAGTGTCGCAGGCGATTGCAACGACAACGACACAGCGATAAACCCGGATGCGACCGAGCAATGCGATGGTATTGATAACAACTGTGACTCCAATATCGACGAGGGGTTGACCTTCAATGAGTACTATGTCGATACAGATGGCGATGGATTTGGTGATCCCAGTTTGGTTGAAAACGCTTGTCAGCAACCACCTGGTACGGTTCCCAATGGCTCAGACTGTGACGACACTGAGTTCTTTGTTAATCCTGCGATGAATGAGATCTGCGATGACCTTAATGTAGATGAAGATTGCAATGGATTTGCGGATGATGATGATCCTGACATCGACTCTCAAAGCTTTCTTACTTCCTATGTGGATGATGACGGGGATGGTTTCGGTAACCTGAATGGGGTTCCTGTATTATCCTGCGATCCGCCCAGTGGTTATGTTGGAAACAACACAGATTGCGACGACTCCAACATCGTTATCAACCCAGACGCCATCGAAGTCTGTGATGACTTCGATGTGGATGAGAACTGCAACGGTCAGTCTGACGATGACGATTCAACTCTGAGCCCATCTCAGCGTATTGAATGGGCCCCTGATTTAGACTCTGACGGCTATGGCTCTGACAGTGCAACCACCATTTTTCAGTGTGAAGACCCATCAACGTCAACGGTGTATGTGAGCAATACCAGTGATTGTGACGACAGCAACAGTGCCATTAATCCAGATGCACTCGAAGTTTGCGACCCCCAAAATACAGATGAAAACTGCGATGGTCTTGCCGATGATGATGATCCCAGCATTGACATTTCTCAAAAATCAGTTTGGTATGTCGACAATGACGGAGATGGTTTTGGGAACGACTCAAACGCCCTGACCTTGTGTGATGAGCCCAGTGGCTACATTTCTGTGGGTGGAGACTGTGATGATTCAAACATCAATGCCAATCCGTCTATGGAGGAGGTTTGTGACCCATTTGATGTGGATGAGGACTGCAATGGCTTAGCCGACAATGACGACCCTGGGGCAAATCCACAAAGTCAAACCGTGTGGTTTCAGGACAGTGACGAAGATGGTTTTGGGGCACAAGGGTTTGGTGAAGCTTTTTGTGATGATCCATCTGAGCCAGGGGCAGAGTACCTACTCGATGACTCAGATTGCGATGACACAGATCCCGATATTAATCCAAATGGAACAGAGTGGTATGGAAACGACTCAGATGAGGACTGTGATGGTTACGACTACTACAGAGATGAAGGGTGTGTTGGATCAAGTGTCCCTGGGGATTATCCCAATCTTCAATCGGCCTTAATCAGTCTACAAAACTCTTCGGTGGTTGAAACCATTTGTTTGTCCCCAGGCACATATTCGGGTGACTATTCAGTTGGCGGGAACATCGAGTTGATTGGGACGGCCCGTGAAGAAGTTTTTATTGATGGTCGTGTCACGCTGAACTCGTCTGTTAATGGCTCCGAAACAATACTGGCACGCATCAGTGTTCTAGATGGTGTAGAAGCCACCGACAATGGGATTGCGACAGAGCGATTCTATTATTTGGAAGATGGGAGTTTTACTTCTACAAGCGAATATTACGGTGTTTACTTAGAGCGTAACTCCGGTAAAACAATCAACTTAAGCATCGAGCGCTCTGAGCTTGAAGGCCATTACTATCCACAGCGTGCGGCTTTGGCGATTGTAGACGACAGTATTAATCCGAACGGGGTTATGAGAGTCTTTGTGAGTGACTCGTGGCTTAGAGACAGTGCTGGTGGAATTTATCTAAGTCATTTTGGCAACTATTATAACTACCCTCAGCTTTATCTTGAAGCGACCAATAACTCGATGACGGGAAATGATAGCGGAATCTACTTCCTCACTCAGTATTCTGCGCTAGAAATTGTAATGTACAACAATTTATATTTCAATATGTCTGCGGGTTGGTATTGGGGCAATTACAGCAGTATCGGTGATGTATTTTGGGATTACAGTGTCTTTTCGTCGTATTTCTATCTGTATTCTGGCAGCAACTTACACGATACAAATCTCTTAATGGCCAACCCAGCATTGGATCCGGACTTTCTTGAGCCCATTCCCACATCTGCAAGTCCACTCATTGGCTATGGGGACAGCAGTTTCATGTCTGGCCTAGACTATTTCCGCAATCCACGGTCGAACTATCCGATGATTGGTGCTTTTGAGGTTGAGCCACAATAACTGTCACACTGCCGTTTCCTGAGCTTAACAGTTCTGTCGCATGACTTCTCTTGGGCTGCGATTATTATTCACCTCTTTGAAAGATTATAGAGGTCAGAATGTTCAGTCTCCTATTCCTTGCGGCTTGTTCAGAGTTTTCACATACGAATGCACAGTCTTCGGTATTCGAAAATGAAGACCGTGAAAGCTCAAATGGTTTCGGTGGTTTTGAGTCAGGTCTGTGGGCGAATGATTTTCCATCTCATAAAGACTTGGCGATACTTTTTGAACTCTTTGATGATCCCATGATTTCAGCAGGTGATTTGACACCAGTGGGTCGCACCTTTCTTCCACCACGGTGGCTTTACAATGTGTCACAAGCCTTCAAACGAACGGATGTGGGTGCTGCCCTAGATGAAGAAAACCGTTTTGAGGACTGGCGTGTTGTATCGATGAGAGTGGTGCCGTGTCAGCCGCTTGGAGTGATGCCTGCACAGACTTCTGATGTGTTGTGTTGGCCAACTCTTCGATTGGTGTGGCAGCCTGTGGTCAAAGATGTCGAGGTGAGTTGGGGTCGGGCTGAAATTTATGCCGATGATCGAGCTATACACGCCATCTACCCACTTCAGCCTCGAAGCACCGATGGTCAATTGATCCAAACAGATGTCCGCAATCAAGTGGCTGTGCAATTAAAAGGCGGACAGTTGGAAGACGAACTACCTGTCTCATTGCTGACTGAATTTGAGGCTGTTCGCGACACTACCGCTCAGTATTTTTTAAATCGCACAGAAGATCTCCGCAGTACAAAGCTTGAAGCCGGCAACTGGGATGGCTATGGGGTTCGACCCGAAGTCTATATGGACGAGTCGGAACAAGATGCATTTAAAAAACGAATCCGAGATTTTGTGGGTGAGTTCGCTCTCCCAAATGATTTGGTCGAATTGACTGCATTTAGCCTCCCCGAAGGTCGGTCTCCGGCACACAGTGACATCTGGGTGTTCCTTCAATTTGAAGGCCGTGAAGGTGAAATTTATCAGAATGAAATGACCATATTAAGCCGCGAGGATGGTCAAGAAATTGCCAATGTTGGGCTTGAACAAACCGTTTCCATGGGGGTAGAAGACGATGCCCTAATTGCATCTATAGAGTCGGGCAATGCGGAACTTGAGGCTGTTTTGATTATTGATTCTGAAGATGTTGCTCAATTGGGCGAACAGATGGCAGATCCAGACCAGTTTTTTGTTCCCAATACAAGCTGTGCCTCTTGCCACCGTTTGAATGACACGCGTTTTGACTTTCACTCCCTCTCTCATCTGGAGGATGGGAATACGACAATATCGCCTCGGGTTGTCGGTGATGTTGAGCGTGAGTTGATGTGGGTAAGAACACGCTAATCCTCTGGCTGTTTCGAGTTGAGTTCAATGGTGCTGCTTTTATTGATGGCTGCAAGAACCCACTTAACCAACCCCTTTGGTGGCCCATAAAATCCATATTTTCATCTGTCTGACATAATGTTGGCTTTGGTCGAGGACCTTTTACCTGAAAGAAAGATGACAGCCAATACAGATGAACAGTCATGGATACCAAAACATTGACTTTGCGAAGGTTTATTGGAGATGTTTCCATAAATCTTGGATCATTTCCCTTTTGAAAATGGGCATCATGTGCCCTTCGCATTCGTGTCGGATTGATTGAGATGTGGCCTCTGCGTTTGTACAAAGTGGGCTTGGTGTGTGTATTTTTACTAATTTTTGAGAAGGTACATTTATTTCAAAAAAAATAAATACTTCTATTGACCCTTTTGGCTTTGTGACAAAATTTTTAATGTGGCCGGTAGTTGTGTGGTTGTCTTTTAAAACCTTCTACAGTCCACATGAACCTCGCATCACCTTCCACAGTGATGTAAATCTCAACCCCAAAATGGAGTGCATTATATGCCTACCGAAGAACTCTTTGGCTCCTATCATTTCCTTTTGGAAATCCAAGGTGTCATCAATGACAGTAAAGTCATTGTCGGTGGTTTCAAATCTGTATCTGGAATGGATTCAGAAACTGAAATCGTCGAATTTAAACAAGGTAACGACATGGTTGTTCGTAAGAAGCCAGGCCGTACCACTTATGCCAACATCGTTTTAGAACGAGGTTACACAGCAACGGACGATCTCTGGAACTGGAGAAAGAACATTGAAGACGGTCGAATTGACCGTCGTGCAGGTTCTGTAATTGTCCTCGATCAAGATGGAACAACCGAGGTTGCCCGTTATAATTTCTACGAGGCTTGGCCATGTAAGTGGAATGTTCCAGAGCTTGACTCTGATTCATCTTCAATGGCCATTGAAAAGATCGAACTTGCGGTCGAGAAAGTCGAACGCGCATAGTCCCAATCTGTAGCAACCCATAAACCCCACCATCTGGAGGGGTTTATTTGCTTTTATCTACATCACTTTGGGTTGGCAGGTAGAGCACAAATAAAGCCTTCGACCAGCAACTTCAATCTTTTCTATTTTAGTTTGACATACCCGACATTTCTGATTCTGTCTCGCAAAAACATAATAACGGTATTGACTTCGCCGTTGCCGCTTGGCTTTACTGGCTTTGATAATCTGAGGATTAGTGGTGATACCACCCGTACGATAGGCTCGATGCAGCATAGTATGGATTGCCCTTGCCAATTTCGTTCTTTTTTTGGGAGACAGTTGACCGATGCGTGCAGTTGGGTGAAGGCCTGCTTCAAAAAGAATTTCAGAACGCAGGTAATTTCCAATACCAGCGAAGAATGACTGGTCAAGCAGTAGGTGTCCAAGGCTTCTTCGAGAAAACTCTTTTTTGCTTAGACGCCGTGAAATGTGACTAATGCCATAGTTCGGTTGGCTGAGTAAATCAGGGCCCAGCTTTTTGATGTAAGGGTGCTGCCTTAATTCAAATGGGGTCATTGGCTGAACATCTGTGGCTGAGTACAGTGCGGCGTAATGTGTTTTTGTTTCAAGCCAGAGTCTTAAACTTCGATTGGTCTTTGGGGGGGTCCTTTTGGGGCCTGTTTTCCACACGCCATAGAGTTGAAGGTGTACATAAATGAGCAGGTCATCAAAGGTCAATACGAAGGCTTTGCTAAAGGTTTGAACGGACTTGAGAACTGACCCTTCAAGTTTGCCCGTGAGCGCATATAATTTTGGGTGCTCTAGAATGACACGCTGTAAAGGCTGTCCAGCAATTGCTCTTTGTATTTTGTCGGCTGCACGGCGGACTTCAGGACCTTCAGGCATCTTCTATTCTCTGCAAATAACGATTAAATTTGGTCCTTGGGAGGAGACCATCCGATTGATATCGATACGGAAGACCTAACCCAAAGTCAAAGTGAGGCTAATTCCAGCATCAATTGCTCTCAATTGAACAAAACACTTCTCGGTCATTTATGGTTACTCAAGTGAAATGACTTACTTTTCCCAATCTGTTGATGAGAGGATTTTCACAGTGAAACGCCCACTTCTCTTTTCGATTGAATAAGGGGCTTCAATACTGGATGTGGGGTGACACTAGTGTACAATGCTTTTGAAGATTCGATATTGGGTTTCTCTTGACCATTTTGCAGTCATGATGAGGGCGTCGTTGTTCATATTGGGCTGACTTGAGATGCCCAGGCCTCGGATGTATCGCCCCTTGTGCGGACCGTCATCCAAGACCTCAAATCCCCAGGACTGAAGCAGGCCAGAATCAGCAGGTTCTGGAAGGGGAAGGGGAGAGAGCCGCTTTAATGAGCGTGTTGAGGGGAGCGACCGCAATTCGCTCATGCTTTTCCGCTGCAGAGCCTCGGATGAGTCGTTTCGAGCCATTCCAAGATCGATTTGGATAAATGCCGAGTAGTGGTCTAAGTCCTGCTTTCGATCTGGCACTGAACCATAAGGAACTTCGACATGCAGATCGACCAGAACCCCTTCTGAGGTCTGTTGAATGTTCTGGATTTCAATTGAAAAGCCAGAGAGGGTCATGCCTTCTCCATCATGAAAGGGGCCCGAATCCAAATGAAATCCGTGAATAAAAGGCACCATTTGTTCATTTGCCTTGGGGGTGATGGGTAGCTGAACTTGAATGTTCCCTTCAAGCTGCGGTCTAGATGCCACTCTGTTTTGAATCAACGCAATCTGAGGGATTTTATAAAATAGGCCATTTGAGGGAAGGTCTTGAGTGGTTTGGGTCACAAAAACCGTATCCACAGCTCTTTTTCCGTTTGCCCAAGTGCCCCCTTTTAAATCAGCACTTTGAGGTCCGACATCGAGGGCTGAAACACGATGGGGGTTTTTATTCCAGATCATGAGCTGAGTGTCGAGGAGGTGCTCCGGTACAAATGTGTCTTTGCTCGTCAGCTTAAAGTGATGCTGCTGTGGGGTGCCGTGTGTGAGCACCCGCGCTTGGCTTTCAATACCCCTGTCTTGAGGGTGGTGGACAATGGATATGGGCCGTTCAGCCGCCCAATATGGCGCTGTGGGTTCAATCAGGATGTGGGTCGAAGTGTCTATTCCTTCCACATGAACATTGGCGCGTGAATAGACGGACTGACCGTTTAAAGACATAAAGGCATCGGATTGAAAAGGGGTTTGAGGCGAGCCATATCGCAGGTCGGGAAGGGGCGGAACAAAATCGATCCGAAAGACCTCTGATCTGCGCTCCGCATGCGGCTGTTGAACCGCAATGTGCTGAAGGCGCAGCTGGGCTTCATCTTCGATGAAGTGATATTGCAGCTGTGGAAAGCTAAGGGTTTGTACCATCAGCCCATCTGATGTGGGAATGGTCTCTAGTGGGGTATCTCCGGTGTGCGAGTGCAGCACAGATGCGATTTGCTCCCACTGACCATTGTGAATTCCCCCTACAGATTGACGCATTCTTGCGACCACAGGTTTTCCAAGAACACTGAAGACAGGCTGTTCTTGATGTGGCCACTCGAGTGTTTTGGAATGAAGATCGAGCGAAAAAATGTCGAGTACGGCGAGACTCTGATTCGCTGAGTGATTCATGGCGTTGCCGTTTCGCTTCCGTGGCGGCTTGTCTTCATCTTCGGTTTCGATGGAAAACTGAATCAGCTTGCGATCAGCGCGTCTATAGCTCACATCGAAATGTGTCCCGTCTTCGAGCTTGTGTTCTGTTACTTCAAGATCGTTGGTGTACAGGCTTGCTGGGAAGGCTTGTGCAAAGCTTTTTGCGAGCTTACTTTCTGGAATGCCCACCAGCTGTTGTCCATCCTGATGCGAATCCAGAGAGAACCATACTGCTCCGTCGGGGGTATTGACTTTACAGACCTCGATCATGCCCCAAGTGGGATCATCAAGGGTAATCATCAGATCTTCGTCAAAGCGCAATCCCCAAGGAATGATGGGTAAAATGGGAGCGTCTTGAATAGGAGTATGGAGGGTCATCTCAATTTTTTCAATTGGTTGAGACTCAATGGATGATTTTAAAGGGCCCTCGGAGACAAAGTACTTTAGCGGGAGAGCCTGCGTCATGGGGGTGAGTAAAAAGAACATTCTTTGTACTTAATCGTTTGAGACTCGGTGTGTGAAAGGAAGACAAACTTGGCAGTCATCTGCACCCAATGCCATTTGGGAATGAGTAATATGTTCGATGATTACACATTCTTTGAGTGTGGCATGCAAATTGCTTTGTTCTCGGATGTCCAACATTTTTCACACTTTCGGAGGTTTACCATGTTGAACATATTCCTATTCTCACTCGCCTGCTCTCAAAAAGAAGAGGTTGTACCCAATCCAGATGATCAACCAGAGCTCGAATGCGAAGACACCACACGGGCAGGAGAGACCAGCATCGATAACATTGAAGCCGTCTCTGCGTCTGATGTGGCTTTTGCTTTGGATCTCTGGGCAGAGCTTGACACAAAAGACAACAACCAGTTCATCTCCCCCTACAGCATGACCTCAGCCTTGGGCATGCTGCATCTCGGAGCGGCGGGAAACTCTGATGAAGAGATGAAAGCAGTGCTTAATATTGATGAAGACGATGCCGCTTGGCATGGCACAAAGGGCTTGTTGACCCAAGAGCTGCATCAGCCAGAGCGATGTGACTATCAGCTGTCGATTGCCAATCGCCTTTTCGCTCAAGATGGCTACCCCTTCCAAACCGAATTTCTTGAGGAAGTTGACAGCATCTACGGTGCGCCTGTCCAGACGGTTGATTTTCAGGTTGATGCTGAAGGTGGTCGCCAGGAAGTCAATGCGTGGGTATCGGATCAAACCAAAGGTCACATTCCTGAACTCTTTAAGGCAGGCACCATCAATGAAGCCACCCGACTTGTACTGGCCAATGCCATTTATCTTAACGCACCTTGGGCAACACCT
>JAYYJC010000037.1:0-2312 GCA_036146655.1 Myxococcota bacterium
CTCCCCTCGAAAAAATGTTCTGGTCCACAATGGTCTTGGTGACAAAAGCAATATTCCACTCGTCAGACGCAATAACACGGCCCTGACGGCCCACAATGAGCGCCATATTGCCAGACACATTCAAGTGCTGCATGACTCGATGCTGTGGATAGGCGAAGAATCCCCGCTTGCCCGTAAAATGAGTCCAGCGGTAATCGAAGGGACGATATAGAATTGTCTTTGTTTGAGAAGTCCTGTCTTCCGACTTAAGGTCTTGAATCGCATTGGCCAGAACCCAATCTCGGCTGTCTTGCTTGAGCCCATATTTTTTGCGAAGGGCTGGTACTGATCGACTTTTAAAGTCGGACACCACCTGTTCAATCTCAGATTGCGTTGGCCAAACTGTAACCCGATCATTCTTTGACAAGACCCCGAGCGAATAGACCGAAAAGATCTCGGTGAGCTTGAAGCCAAGCCGATACTTCTGCCCGATTGATGACTTGGGGCGCATCACATAAAGGCCATCCTCACAGCTTGAATCGTCTTCCACAGTATTCCATTGAATGCTGTCTGGTGTGAGCTGTGCCACCGTAGTCAGCTTGTCTTGTGGCATTCCATAAAGCTGTGCAAATTGGCACTGACCCATCCGTTCATCACCAAGCTGAGACTTAACCCACAGGTTGACACAGACCCCTTGCCGGATGTCAAAGATGTTCTCGTCTCGGATCGACCGGCCGTGTTTCCACCGGGCTCTGGTGTTTCCGTGCAAATCGAACACATACAGCTGGTCGAATGTGCGCCAGAGTGAAAACCGCATCCCTCGAAAAGTGGGACTGTCGAGGTATGCATTGGGATTGATGAATCCAATTAGGCCCAGCTGACTGTCCTCAATTTGGATTTGGGCCATACGAATAAACTTTACATAGTCGTTGTTGAGCCACTTGGTATTTCGCTCATTGAGCTTGTCTTGCACACCAGGCTTTTTTTTGTACGGCTCAAGGAGTTTTTTGTGCCAAGGTGCACTTTGCTGACTTTCACCAGAATATGGCGGGTTTCCAAGAATGACAGTGGTTCCCTGTTTCCACAGCGGGACGCTGTTGTGCTCAAAAGAGGCATTGTGGTGCAGCGCATTGCAAACCTTAAAATTCAGGGCATCATGGGCCTTCAGTTCAAACCCAACCTCATCTGATTTGAGCATGACAGCAATCTGAAGCTGGGCAATAAAGCACGGAATGGGCATCAACTCAAAGGCCGTCAACCTCTGAAGCAAACCGTGTTCAAAATACGAACGACACTGCCCCACTTCTCCCCTAAGATAGGCAGACCATTCTGTGCGCATCTCTTGTTGGCTTAATCCCAAAGCCGACCAATGAACCTTGAGAACCCCACGGATGTGGTCGATAAGCCGAACGGCAAAAACCCCTGCCCCAAGGGCGGGATCCAAAAATTGAAGAAAGACATCGTTAGGCTTTGCCCAGTACGGCAATGGCACAGCCAACCGTTGAGACAGCTCACCCCAAGTTTGTACAGAGGCCAAGCCTAGATCAAAGTCAAAGCGATGTTGCAGCTGTGCATGAATCCCATCTAGAATGTGGTCCACCACTTCAACTGGGGTGTAGTATGCCCCAAGGCGCTGCTTGTCTGCCCGATTGAAAGCCTCAAGAAATGCTTCATAGCAATAGACAAGCCCACACTGTGATGGATCGGCCTGAACGGCTTGAATAACCGTTGTTTGAATTAAAGCATCGATGTCTTGTACGGTTTTACCAACCGAACCCACTGCCGCAGTGATGCAGATTTCAAACAGATTGAACAGCTGGGGAAAGGCCGACCACAGGCCAGTTGCAGTAAACCCTTGGATTGGACTTTTGAGATCGTCCAGTCGAGCGCACAGACTCCCAAAGCATATCAACTGGGCATAGAAATCTGCACAATCGATGAGAGCTTGGGGGTCAGACATTGGAAAGTTGACGCCAAAAGTCCGTCGATACTGATGCAGGCATGACAGCATTGGCCGCTTTGAAATACAGTCGACTACTCCACGGTCAATTGCGACCATCTCAGCTCGGCTCAGAGTCTGTAACTCTGAACTCAGCGCGGCTTCCACTTGGGATTTGAGCGCCAAAGCCAGAACGGCCAAGGGTTTTGAGGCATTAGAAATCTCGAGTGAGAAGTTAGACATTTCGAATTGCAGACCTCAACGCAACGGCTTTGGAAGACAACAGTGGGGGTTCAGCGGGTTTACCATGGACCGAGTCTATCACAATCCCAAGCTGAAACCGATTGGGTTTCAAAGGGCATCTGGTATTCAAAAATACAGAAATGACCGCATT
>JAYYJC010000038.1:0-6985 GCA_036146655.1 Myxococcota bacterium
ACATTAACTGAAGAGGGTGCGCTGAGAGGGGGTGGGCGTCATCTGAGTGCGGGAATGGGACGCTGCCGTTCTCGAGCATTGGCCACTGAGGAGTTTTCGAGTGCAGAGGCTGGTGTGCGTTGCTGTGCTGAACTACAGGAATAATGCTTGAAGCCTAGTCAATGGTTTGGAAGGGCAAGTTCAGTTCTGAATATCCTGACTTTAAACGCATGAGTATCTTCTTTACCGACTGACTTTGAGGGTCATCGTTAGAAGCTTCTATTAGTTCGTTTATGTCAGGTAAGTAGGGTCGGGGATCAACTCCTTGAGATTGGGCTTCACGAATCAGTTGTTCTGATTTGACCCACAAGTAGGCTGACAGTGCTGCACCCTGGTCACTTTGCTGTACGCTGCGCTTGTCGTTTAAAACAAATCGCTGCTGAACAATGAGTGTGGGAGGAGGACAATGGATTTTTAAAATCTCACATGCCTGCCGAAACCGTTGAGAGAGATATCGATACTCGGGGGTGTACAGTGACCCCTTTTCAATACAGTCTTGGATTAAAGCAGGTTCAGGAAGCATCAAATTGGGATTAACTCCCATTGCTTTTGAATGACTCGTTATCATTGCAATTAATGACTCATAATACCGACGAAGATCCGATTTTCTGATGCTTGTATTGGTCTTTGCTGCACTGGTTCCAAGTGGACGGTATTCATTTTCAGGACAGTTTTGATAAATGTCTTTATCTGGTTCGATCCCGTAAAACATTGTCCAAAAATCGTCTTGCAATTCGCATTTGACACCAGATGGTCCGAGTTCTTGACTCTCTTGAAACGCATTTCCGGCATGGCGAATGGGTTCATTATTTGATGGGTCGACCTGTACATTGACGCCTGGAATAGGTGGTCCTTGTTCAAAAAACTCGGTTTGGATGATTGTTTCCTTGTCTCTTTCGGAGGGAGGGGTAGGACCAATAATTTCTGGAAGCGATGCCGCTCTTCTGATTTGACTAATTTCGATGGCTTCTTCTAGGGTAACGCCTTCGACCGGTGAATGGTCGGGTCTTAGGCCTTCTTGAAATAGTACGAGGTTTGTGACCGGCTCTGACAATGGTTTCAAGGACAGAGGGTGCACGCGCCAACTGGCTTCATCGTTTTCAATATCGATTGCAGTGAGATAACAGGATGAGTGAAGGGCAACAGGTGTTAGTTTCGGGATCTCAATTGAAAATGACCCATCAGATGCCACGCTTTCCGTCATAAGTGGAACGGGGTCCACGCCTTCGAGAGGCAATACATCCATCATGGCGATGCCCTCGCAGCTTGGATGTATGCGCCCAGCCACGACAATCAGTGGCATGTCGGGTTCATTTGGGTCAACAGTCTCTTTGCCGATATTATCGGAAATGGGCTGTGTTTGTGCCACCAAAGGTTGTTTTGGGGTGTCATTTTGACATGCGAAGAATAAAAGTGCGTACAACATCTCGAAGTTCCGATACTATACTTTAACAATATTGTGCGGTGAGGTGAAAATATGGTTTGGTTAGTGTTGGCCTGTCAGAACTCTGACACCGTCAAAAATACAATGAACGACGATGACACGGGGAAGTTGATCGACACTTCACTGGAGAGCTTGCCGCCTTTTGATTGTGATGAGGTTTTTGCACAACTCACATCTGGCGTGAATCAGATTGACATGGGGGACTCTCTTCCATCTGATTTTGTCTTACTCAACTTGAGCGCCTGTCCAATTGTATGGGATGAATCCGCTCGAAGCTATGTGGTTTCTGCAAGTTTGGGTTCTGGCCGTTTAGTTTTTATGGGGCATGAGGGATTACTAGGGCCGAGTGAAAGCAATGTCGGCGGACGGCAATTACTCGCCAATGTTCTTCGCTGGACCGGCAAATCAGACACCCCGCAGGTCGGCGTTCTTCAAAGCAGCAATTCCATTGTTGCTGCAGTTGAGGCAAGTGGCGCCACGGTGGTGCCTGTTGAGTTTGAGCAATTGGACTCACTCGATGTTTTGGTCATGAATCCATACGACACAATTATTGCTGAGCGCCAATCTGCCATTGTACAGTTTGTTGAGTCAGGTGGAGGCCTTGTGGTTGGAGGTCATGCTTGGTGGTGGGCTTATAGCAATCCTGGATTGTCCGTAGGTGAAGACTACACCGCCGCATGGCTGTCTGATGTGTCGGGTGTACAATGGACTGCCCAATCTGATGTCAGTGCAGGATTAGAAATCGTCTCGTCAGAACCACCAACGGCACTTCAACATGCGGTTTATGCCCTTGATATGCTTTCTGGTGAATTAAGTTCTCCAACACTCAGTGAAGCAGATATTTCTCTGGGTGCTTTTACAGTTGGAAGAGCCATTGATGCCGTTCCACTGTCTAATGCCGATTTCTTTGATCCCGCTCGAGAATACAGTGTCGAAGTCGGACCCATTCGGCCAACAGTGGACAATCCTTTGATTCCTGCTCAACAACCCATTGAACTCTTGTCTGCTCGCATTGAATATGTCCTTGCTACGAAAGACATTCCCGAACATACAGAAGCCCATCCAGCCGCTGAAGACTTCCCCGGTTTTCCCTCAGGAGGTTCGCCGTGTCGAGGTCATGTGGTATCCATTGACGGGAGTTATGAAGGTCGTGAATCACAATATTTGTATGCGGGAACTTCGACTTGGGTTTCACGGTCAACAGGGGTCTATGCCTTGCCTGGTTCAGTCATAGAGATTGCGGTACCTCAAGCGATAGTCGACGCAGGTTTTGAAATGTCAATTGGTAGCCATACCGATCAACTTTGGCATAAGGAAGAGATCACACGGTTTCCTGCTTTGGTTCGCCGTGAACCCATCAACACAACATTGTTTGAAATGAGCTCAGGTTTTGGCGGGTTGGTGTACATATGGGTTCCAAGCGGAAGTGAACTTGGATTGGTAGATGTTGAAATGAATGGGGGAGTATTTGCCCCCATTTACCGCCACGGTGAAACCACAACCGAGGTTTGGCGGACTGAGCAACAGAACAATCCTGCCCCTTTTGGTGAGTTGTTGACTGATGGTCTTCGGTTAACACTTCCCAGTGAGCATTTGCGTAGTTTGAATGACCCCCAAGCGTTAATGGATTTTTATGATGCTGTGGTTTCAGCCAACAGTGCGCTTGAAGGCAGATTGCCTTCGGAACGCCGACGGTCTGAATGGGTGGTATTTGATCGACAAATCTCAGCGGGTTGGATGCATTCTGGCTATCCGGTGATGGCGCATCTTGAAAGTGTCCCAAATGTACTCAGTTTGGACAGTATGTCTACTCAAGGTGACTGGGGTATTTTTCATGAGCTTGGTCACAATCATCAATGGCGAGATTGGCTTTTACCAGGCACGACCGAAACGACCTGTAATTTGTGGTCGGTTTATGTAATGGAGATGGTGGTGGGAATTGGGACCAATGGCCATCAAGCATTGAGCCCAGAGACGAGGGCAGAACGAATGGCCGCTTACCTTGATAATGGCGCTTTATTTTCGGAGTGGAGTGTATGGGTGGCTTTGGAGAGCTATCTTCAACTTCAGGAGGCGTTTGGATGGGAGATTTACTCAAATCTCTTTCTCAAATACCGTGAGTTAGACGATTCTCAAAGGCCAAATACGGATCAAGAGCGCATTGATTTATGGGTGACGATGATGTCTGAAGAGGTTGGTCGGGATCTCTCTCCATTTTATCTAAGTTGGGGATTGCCTATCAGCCCTCAAACCATTACGAACACATCTGTGTGGCCTGAATGGTCAAACAATCCAATGGAGTAAACATGCATTATTTATGGCTGGTCAGCGTGCTTTGGGCTGGACCTGTGGACGACGAAGAGGGCACTTCTGAGCCCACAACCAAGGAAGATTCACAGAGTGATACTTCTTCGGCAGACGATAAAAAATCAGAGCAAGGTCCTGTCAAACCCGCAGAAGCAGTTGATGTTCAGACTGAACCTGAAGTAGACGGCACAAAGCCAACTGAAATTGTCGAGACAACCGTTGAGCCAGAAATATATGGAAGCCGTGTTCATGGGATTGTACATATCGAAGGCGTTGCGCTTGTGCTGCCTTCGTATGAGTTTGGAGGCGGAATGAACAGCGTGCCTACTTTGACTTCTGGATTCATGCTCAATGTGGGAATTGGATTTCGAGAGTGGTCTGGAAATTATTCTGATGATGTGCCGATGGAAGAGTTTATGCAAAACACGGATCCTGGCGTTGAGGTGGTAGCTGGTTACCAAGTGGCATACGAAGTAGGTCGAGATCGATTGAATGAGGCGTATGCGATTTCTGCAGGGGGTTATTTGGGTTTCTATGAACCTAAAAAAGAAGATGTTGCATCCGATTTTTCTCGGTTTTTTGCGCGGGCCACAAATGGACTTCTCTTGGGATTAACAAGGCGAACATCCCTCGATGACGACCAAGTTCCATTGCCAGAAATTCCGCAACAGTGGCAATTAAATGCCACATTCTCACAGAACTTTGAATACATCATGATTTATCAGTATTCATGTCTTGGCTTTGGCAGTGCAGAGAAGGAACTTCCATGGAGAGCCACATATGGTTTGGGTGTTGGAGCTTTCTTCTAGTCGTCGGCTTGATTGACCGACCTGACAATGCGAAACCCGATATAGGGTGTCCTCAACCTTGGAACCGCCTTATCCCTGTCATGGACCCGTGTGCGTCTTGGGTTGTGAGTGTATCCACCGCCGCGCAGTGAACGATAAGTGCCATCGGCTGGCCCGATTGGGTCAAAATTGTCGTCAACAGAATAAGGGATATAGTTGTTCCAAACCCATTCCTGAATGTTTCCGCTCATGTCGTAAAGTCCCCATAGATTGCTGGCTTTGCTTTTGACGGGCTGACTCTTTTGATTTGAGTTTGTGAAAATCCATGCGATCGCATCGACGGTATCAGAGCCTGAATATTTTGTATTTTGAGATGCAACCGCAGCATATTCCCATTCTGCCTCGGTCGGAAGACGGTACCCTTCACAGTGAGGGCCAGGTGTCATAAAGATATACCTGCTGGAAAGGTCATAGCAGGGGGTGAGACCTTCCATTTCGCTCAGTACATTACAAAACATGACTGCATCATCCCAAGAAACGGTTTCGACAGGGTGTCGAGGACTCCTATTCTGTGATGGGTTTTTTTGAGTTACGAGCTCATACAGTTGTTGGGTGACCTCAGATTGTCCAACAAGAAGTGGCTTTGAGAGGGTGACATTGTGCTGAATTTCGTCCAAGTCTCTGCCTTTTTCTTCAAGACTCGACCCCATTGTGAATTGCCCCGCTGGAATCAAACTAAATTCATATTCACTCATCTCTGTGGGACACATGGGTTCTACTTCAGGAAAAAGATCCATCGGGACGGTCAATTCTCCGATGCCAAAATTAACGGTCAGTTCTCCTTGAGATTCCCAGCAGCAGCGCTTACATTCACCGGACTCAAAAACACCACCTGCCCACTGTAAAGTGTAGTTGCCGTATGGTGTATTGGACAACACACCGTTGCCAACGCGAACATTTTTATCGTTGAGTTTGAGACGGACTTCTCCCCAAGTGGGTTTGTCATTAATCATCAAAACCACATTGCGGTTGCGAGGAAAAAACAAATACAAAATGACCAATGCCATGAGCGCCAATGAAAGGCATACTTTCCAGAGCGGAGGGACTTTCAACACTGATTTTGAAGCGGTCTTTCTTTTTGTTTCGTTGGCCTCTTCATCGTCTTCATCGATAATATCGATGATGATTGTATCTGGATTGTGTTTGAACTTTAATCCTTCTGGAATCTCTTCAACCTCTATTTCAGGTTCAGGCTCAGGCTCCTGAATAACTGATGAAACATCTTGGAATGTGGCTGGCTCAATGGTCTCCGCTTCCTCTCTTAAGGTGTCATAGTCGACCAAACCGTCTTTTCCAAGGGCTTTTTGAAGTGCATCAAAAAGAGCTTTGGCACTTTCATATCGGTCAGTAGCAAATGGTGAAAGTGCCTTTTTGATGACATGTTCGAGTTTAGATGGGATCCGATTGTTGTGTTTTCTGGGGGAAATAAACTCACCAGAGAGCATCGCGTCCAAGACTTCTGTTGGTGTAGAACCTTGAAATGGACGTGCATCACACAACAATTCATAGAAAACCACCATAATTGAAAAAACATCACTCTGAGCCGTCGGTTGAGGCGCTTCCCCCCAACATTCCGGTGCCCGATAGTAATGAAATGTACGGGGTTCGGGAAGATTAAGCGGATAACCTCCATCCATCAATCGACCTTCGAGCGAGCCGTTTCGTTCTACTTCAACATGTATGTTTTTAGGATGAATCCTAAGATGCAAGATATCGTTTTCATGGAGAAATTGAAGACCGCAAAGTGCTTGACAAATCCATTGTCCAAGTTGGGCGTAGCTGATGTCATCTGCCAACATTCGAATGATATCGTGGCCTTCAACCCAATCCATTACAATGCCGCATTCACTCTCGGAGACCACAACATCTGTCAGCCGGACCAAAGAAGGGTGCCTGAGAGCTGAAAGTTGTGTCATTGCAGAGATATAAGAATCTCTCAGCGAAGCCGTAGACAGTGATTTTTTGTTGGCACACTTCAAATAGTGTTGGGACTCAAGGGTTCGGTGCTGCACACGGTAGACCATTCCCAGATGAGAGTGTTGAACACGCTCTAAGATAATATAGCCGGCAACTTCTTGACCAATATTAAAGTGCATGACACTCCCAAGTGTTGTATTAGTGTAGCGAGTTTGGCTTTGAAATCCAAGCCTCTTTTTTGATGCGGTCAAGACTCAGGGCCGTCAATAGTGCGTTTCCCTTTACAGAGAAATGAAGAGAATCTAAAAAAAGGGTTCCTGCTGGAATACCATTCACTTTAGCAGCCTGTTGAAAAGGCTTTCTTGGATCTATCGTGGGTAAATCCAATTCTTTTCCAATGTGAATAATCCAGTCAGCCATTGCATTCCCA
>JAYYJC010000039.1:0-10000 GCA_036146655.1 Myxococcota bacterium
AAAATCTCCAATTGTTGGCGCTTGCCCCCGACGAATGTTGTCTAAAGTCCAGTGGGTATCATAAATGTGATCGACGAGGCATCCGCGAAGATGTTTATCGGGAACAATATTCGATTGAACATTTTCTTTTGTTGTCGGTGCTTTATCAAGTGCGTTTACTCGATTTGTTTCAAATGTTTCGCCAACAATAACGGGGTAATGGGTGTGTCCCTCGATCCAAGAATGCCACGGATAGCTTCTACGACGAAGTGTATTGATGAGATTTCCAATGTTGGGCATTCGCCACTGACCTATGGCTCCCCCCCACTTGGGATAGATCACAAATCGAGCTTGACTGTTTACAATGGTGCATTCTTCGTCCCCATCGCAATCGGTGTCACTTCTTTTAAATGTCAACTTATCGGCATACCCCTGGAGTTCTTCTCCAAGGCGTTGAGCTTGCTCAAGCCGTTTCCATTGATGTGCACGGACAGATGAAGACTGGAGATGTCCCATTGGAAACGGTGTCAGTGCTTGTCCACTTTGAGCAGGGACAATGAGGTCAATCATTTTTTTGACATATCGAAACTGAGGATGATTTGGCTTTATCTTGATTTCCAAGTGCCGCCTCAATACCGTGGCCTGCCCCATTGACTTTTGTAGGAAGTTGGCCTGTGGGTGCTCAGATAAGACTCTTTCCCATGGTGAATATGGCTGTACACCCCATAACAGTGCAAGACGATCCATTGGTCCAGATATTGGATATACGGTGGGTGCCTTTCCAGAAAGTTTTTCAGTCGGATGGACCATCTTAATCCGCATCCGGAGTGCTTCCAAGGCCTTAGAAAATGAAGTGAGCCACTTTTGCTCTTCAATTCGTATTTTGGCATCTGATCGTGCGCCAAAATTATGGAGTTCGGTCACAATTGAAACATATTTGATGCCCTGAGCAGCCCGTTGTTGTAGTTGTATCCAAAATGCCTTTGGAGACCCCCAAATGAAGAGTTGAGACAATGCTTCATCAATTCCAAAAACAGCTAAGCGATGCCCAGCTCGTTCCGTCCAGCCCCAATCTGCACCACCGAGATAATGCAAGGGTGCCCAACAAAACTGAACGCCAGTTGGCACCAAAACCTCGGGAAGATGGGGATCGTAACATCCAGCAATATTCCAAGCCCCTTCTGGTATAACGGCCATTGCTTGACGCCAAAGGGATCTGTCCGTTGCGATGTGCTCTGCAACATCCGCTCCTGAGAGGATGTGAAGTGGTGCATCTACTGATGACCCGCCAATGGGAAGTATCTGACCTGATTCATACAGAGTTTCAATTCTCTTAGACAACTTTGGAGCTGACATAAATAAATACATCAATGTTGCTCGGGATAATCGCAAGCCGACCTTGATTGATGCTTCACTTTCAAGCCATTCGCACAGAGGCAATAAAGAACCCATGGCCACGCGCCGCAGGGTGGATTCAGACGCATCTTGTGGGCTGGTGTCGATAATGATAAGATAAATGTCAATTGGATGGACGGCCACCGATTTCTCCAACCCTTTTTGGTGACTCCTAAATCACCCACAGATTACCTTTATAGTGTAACCCAAGAATACCATGCGTTCACTGATTGATAACCATTGTCATAATCTCCACAGCAGTCCCGTTTCGACGGTGTACTGTCACCCTCAATATATTGCCAGCGGTGCAGAAGACGGAACCGTTGTGGTTCGTTCACACAGTGGCTCATTTCGACGACAGTTTATTGTTGAAGGCCCTGTGACCGGTATTTGCATTCCTTCTACAGGGGAAGGAATTGCAGTTGTTGACTCGGCTGGAAGTATTTCTGCTTTCGACATTAAAAGTGGAGAACGTTTTTTTCACCAGCCCGGAAAAGCCAGTCGCTCCTTTTTGGCCGTTGCCCTGAATCACACCCATACTAAGATTGCAGGACTTGGAGCAGATGGTGTTTTGCGAATTTGGGAATTGCCGAGTGAAGTTAGAGATATCAACTGGCCTGAGCATATGGGCCAAACCCTTCAGTTTGACCACCGCGGTGAGCGTCTCCTCACCATCACAGACAAAGGCCAACCCAGACTTTACAATTTGAAACACCCTGCCACACTAGAGTTTGAATACATCAACACACATATGGAACATGCCCACCTTATTCATCACAACAGCAAAGTTTTGCTTGGGGGGCCCTATGGTCTGATTACACTCGACAGCAATAGCCGCCATATTCTTCGTTCAAGTATTTCAGAACGTTCGAGTGGTATTCTGGGCATAGCTGTTTCACCACAAGAGGATCGCGTGGCGGCCTTAACGCACCGTTCTGTTCACATCTTGTCATTGCCAGATCTTCAACCTGTTGACAGCTACAAACACAAAGTTTCAAATGTTCAAAACGCCATTGCATGGACGCCCCGTGGCATATTTATCGGCGGACCGACTGGTCAAATGCACGGGCGCAGAGATCCAGCTCCGTGTCCCCCAATACACACGGCTTCATCCATTGGTTCTTTCCGGCTGGCCGCACATCAAAAGTTATTTTTTATTTGGCGAAACAACAAGCGTGTGGGCGGAATGGAATTGCCACATGAGCCGAAGCAAATCATAATCAATCGAAGCGGCTCACTGATTGCAGTCAGTTTTCAATTTGCACCCGTTCAGGTCTATGATGCAAAATCTGGTGAACTTGTCATGAATGCGCATGAAAGTACCATAAATGCCAAAGAGATCTTTGTTGGAAGCACACATCCGATCATTTTGGTTCAACTTGCCAATGGAGGGTGTAAATGGTGGGATCTTAATACCCAAAAGGGATTTGCTCTGAATTGGCCAGTGTGCTCCACACTGACAGCAGGAGGAACATGGATGGGAGTTATTACACCAGCTGGTGACATCCAAATATTAGATCCCACAACAGGAAAGCCGTGCCTGCCGAGCCCTGAAAAACCAATGGCCATGCCAGTGAGTCTTGCCTTTGTAAATCGGTCACCCACATTACTCACATTCGACAACGAAAAAGTGCTTACTCGGTACGACCTTCTCCCGTCAGCTGAAGATAATATACCTGCGGTTGGAGAAGACATCGTTCAAATTACCCGTAATGTCGATAAAATTTGGGGAGTAACAGGCGGAAAGTATTGTGCGTTGCGTATTACGGAAAAGGACCACATTGACTACCTTTGGGTCCCTCTAAATGGAGAAAGAGACCCACACATTGTGGAAAAGGTACCGTTTGGATCTGACATCGATGTTGAGAACGGAAAAATTATACAAATCGCAAAAGCTGAGGCCATTCTTGAGAGAGATGCTTTTGGCAATGAAGAGATGGTGATGCGTTCTTTGTCTTTGGATGATTGGATTGGATTTAATGCACAAACCATCATTGCAAAGAGTGAAAATGCGCTGCTGATAACAAACAGCTGAGTGGTTATTTTAAATCAAAGGATTCACCGCAACCACATGGTCGCTTGGCTTGAGGATTCAGAATGTCAAATCCGGACTCCATAAGTGTTTCTTTCCAATCAATGGTGGAGTTTTTTAATTTCTCAATGTGCTCTGGATTGACAAATACACGCACGCCATCAAAATCAAAGACCATGTCATCCCCTTCGGGTTCATCTTCTAGTTCAAGTACATATTTGTAGCCTGAACAACCACCACCAGTGAGACCAAACCGCAGTCCAAAACCTGCAGCGTCGTATTCTGACTGGAGGCGCCGGATATTTTCAACGGCCAATGGCGTCATAAAAATTTCTTCAGTTTCTACCGCATTCATCAAATAATCCTTTGTTCATTAGTGAATTGTTATCATATATTCTATGGGAATGTTCGTCAAACTCACCACCCCCATCTGAAAGTCAAGCCATATTCAAAATCTCAGGTGTAAATTTTAAGTCTTTTGAGTGTGCTTGGCTGAGATTTTGTCCAAAATGCCATTTACAAACCGTGAAGCTTCTTTGACAGAATACTTTTTTGCGATTTCGATGGCTTCATTGAGCGTGACACGAGCAGGTATTTTATCTTGGCAAAACATCAACTCGAATGTCGCCAATCGTATGATATTTAGGTCCACTACCGCCATGCGGTCAAGACTCCAATTGTTGGCCACTTCCTCAATTTGGCGGTTTATGGGTGTTAGGTTTTGGCAAACACCATTAAACAAGTGAAATGCAAAAGCCTTTTCATCATCCTCTGCCAATCGACCACCCATCCATTCAAGGCCATCATTGCCTTGTGTATCCCAAAAATAATCAAGCTGGTGCCTTTCCTGATGCGGAACACCTTCAGAGTCTAAACGACCGTGTATATCAGCAGCATAGAGCGCCTGAAGGGCATACAGTCTAGCCCGCCTTCTGGATGCCATAGTTCTCGAATGCCTCTTACAGGGACTTAATCTGATTAACCAGATTTACCATCTCTATGGCGGCGAGTGCTGCTTCGGCACCTTTATTGCCCATCTTCGTGCCTGCGCGCTCAACGGCTTGCTCGATTGAGTTGGTGGTCAGTACACCAAATGTTATTGGAATATCCGAATTGAGCCCTACATTTGCAAGTCCTTTAGAGACTTCTGCGGCCACATAGTCAAAATGGGGTGTTCCGCCTCGTATGACACAAGCAAGTGCAATTATGGCGTCAAACTTTTTGCTGTCCGCTAACTTTTGAGCCAATAAAGGGAGTTCGTACGATCCCGGCGCCCATACGACAGTCACATTGTTTTCAATGTCAACACTGTGACGGCGCAAAGTATCTACTGAACCATCAAGCAGTCTACTCGTGATGAGATCATTCCATCGCGAAATTAGAATGGCGTATTTGCCACCCTGATCAACCAAGTTTCCTTCGAGTTTAGCAGGCATTATTTGGCTCCTTTTTCCGTGTCCGCAATGAGCGCCTCAGAGAAGAGGTGCCCCAAATGAATACGCCGAGCCCGTAAAAAAGAACGGTTGTGATCTGAGATTGGGACTTCAAGCGGAATCCGTTCGACGACAGTTAACCCGAATCCTTCCAATCCGACAATTTTTCTAGGGTTGTTCGTCAACAGATTCAAACGACGAATACCCAACTTAAGCAAGATTTGAGCTCCTGAACCCAAGTCTCGAAGCGCACCTTCACTCAATGTTTGAACGGGTGTCGGAAGTTGAACATTGAGATGCTCAGCAAGTTGATGTAAGGTTTCATCAGCATCCGCCCCCGATATGTTCATATACAACAAAACACCACGGCCAGCACTCGCAATTTGATGAAGTGCTTGTTCAAGTTGAGCGGCAGAGTCTGATGTCATAAATCCAAACACATCGACGGCATGTCTGGCTGCCTGAACGCGGGTCAAAACGGGTTCATCGCCAGAAAGATCTCCCATTGAAAGAGCCAAATGTAAACGAGAATCAGTTGTTGAGCGGAAAACTTTGATTTGGAACTCACCAAGCTCACCCAACTGAACCACTGAGTTTAGGCATTGTTCAACGAGCACTTCATTGCGTATGCGGTATTGTATCAAATCAGCAACGGTCACGATACGAATTCCGTGTGTTTCCCCAAACCGCTTTAGGTCAGGTAGCCTCGACATACTGCCATCTTCATTCATGATTTCACAAATCACACCCGCTGGACTTAAACCAGCTAAACGAGCCAAATCAACCGAACCTTCAGTTTGACCAGTTCTCACCAATACACCACCATCACGAGCACGCAGTGGAAAAACATGTCCGGGCGTCACAAGGTCATGCGCTTGGGTAGATGGATCTACAGCAACTTTGATGGTCTGTGCGCGGTCTGATGCTGAGATACCAGTTGTGACACCTTCCCTTGCTTCGATAGAAACCGTAAACGCAGTATGGTAAGGCGATTGATTGTTTGATGCCATCATGGGCAGTTGCAATTGCTTTACTCTGTCTGCGGTCATTGATAAACAAATTAAACCTCTTCCATATGTGGCCATAAAATTTATGGCTTCAGGGGTAATGGCATCAGCTGCCATCGTTAGATCCCCTTCATTTTCGCGGTCCTCATCGTCTATTAAAATAACCATTTTACCTGAACGAATGTCATCAATGGCGAGTTCAACTCGCCGAAGTGGATCTGGATCCATTACCGAAAAGTTCATTTGCTGCCTCCACGAGCATGTGACCGTCCATAACCCAATTCTGATAGCCGTGAAAATGTTAGACCAGATTCAGGATGAAGTAGTCGTTCTACATATCTTGCTAAGACATCAACTTCAAGATTGACACGCATCCCAGAACCTAATCGGCCCAATAAGGTTTCATCAGCAGTGTAAGGGACAACATTGACACGGAAACGGCTTCCTTCAATTTCATTGACAGTCAACGAGACACCTGCCAGTGTCACAGAACCCTTCACAGCAATATAGCGTACCAAATCCATTGGACAATGCAACCATATGATGACACTTTCTTGAGCCCGTTCACAGCTGATGACATCTGCAACACCATCCACATGACCCTGAACAAGATGACCATCAAGCCTATCTCCCATGCGCAAGGCACGCTCTAAATGGACCAGTTGTCCAATCTTCAACATACCCAAAGTTGTTTTCGAAAGACTCTCGGCTCCGCAAGTAACCTCGAACAGATCTGGACCTTCAATTCTTTCTACGGTCAGACATGCACCATTTATGGCGATTGAGTCTCCAAGTCCAACTCGACTTCTGTCTGCTTTCCCGACTCCAGCATCAGGTGACACCAACAGACTCGATTGAATCAAAAGACGCTGCCCTTGTCCACTGGGTGTAATTTTTTTTACTGTTCCCAATGTTTCAATAATTCCGCTAAACATGCTTTTTACTCTCTAACCTTAGCCATATATCCTGATCCAGAATGGCGTGTTCACGGATTTCAAACTGAGAAGCCAATGCAAGGGGCAATTTCAAACCATCTCCCCAAATAAGGCCTCCACCAAGAAACTTCGGCGCCATAAACAATTCCAAACGATCGACCAATCCTGTCTGAAGAATGGACGAGGCAATTGACGCCCCTCCTTCAACCAAAACAGAGTACACATCCCTTGAGCAGAGGTCTGCCAATACAGCTTGAAAAGACAAGCCTGTGCTGTCAAGTGGAACAGTTCTCACATCCCAGCCATGGCCATTGGCATTGGCGTGATGAGTATAAAACCAAGGCTTAAGGCCTGAAGTGTGAATTTTTGCATCCTGAGGGGTCCTCAGATGGGTATCAAGGATGACCGGTCGAATGGGGGGTTCATTTTCCAATCTTACATTGAGTTGTGGATCATCTTTTATGACCGTCCCCACTCCAACTAAGATGGCATCATGCTCGGCGCGAAGTCTTTGACCACTTGCTCTCGCAGCCTCCCCAGTAATCCATTTTGAATGGCCTGAGGTATCACATACTCTGCCATCCAATGTGGAAGCCACTTTTAATGTCACCAAAGGTCGCTTCTGTTCTCTGGCCAACAAGTAAGCTGCATTCAAAGTACGGCACTCTTCTTCAATCAAGCCTACTTGGACATTAATGCCTGCTTCCTCTAGCCGTTTAATGCCTTTACCTGCCATTCTGGGGTCTGGATCCAACATGCCAACATACACATTCCGAATGCCCTTTTCAATTATGATGTCTGTACACGGAGGCGTTCGCCCCCAAACACAACAGGGCTCGAGATTTACAAATACGGTTCCGTTTGGTACAGCGCCACTCACCTTAAGCAAGGCATCACGCTCCGCATGCCACTGACCAGGTCCTTTGTGAAATCCTTCAGAAACCAGTTTACCATTGGCATCAAGCACAACAGCTCCAACCAACGGGTTGGGGCTCGTCCATCCCTGTGCTTGTGCAGCAAGCACAAGACAGCGTCTCATCCATTCACTATTGCTCATTAATCAGTCGGTAACCAAGGTTTAAGCAATTCCATGACATCTTGTGGGCTGTCAATTTGACGGTAAACAGAAGCAAAACGGACATATGCAACCATGTCCAACTCTTGAAGTTTTTGAAGCACCAGTTCGCCCAACTCCGTTGAAGGTACTTCTTCAGAAAAGCGCTGTATGATCATATGTTCAATGCCATCTGCAGCAGCATCAATGCTCATTGTCGGTACAGGCCGTTTCCGGCAGGCCAAACGAAGACCGTCAACAATTTTACTTCGATCGTAATTTTCTCTTGATTTGTCCCGCTTAATCACAACAGGAAATCGAAGTTCAATGCGTTCATATGTATTGAAGCGATGCCCACAGTTAAGACATTCTCGACGCCGCCGGATGCTTTGTTCGTGGGTACGAGAATCAACCACTTTAATGTCAGAAGAGTGACACTGAGGACAGCGCATTAATTAGCTTCGATGAGATGGGGATACACTGGAAAAGACTTACACAGAGACTTAATGTCATTTTTGATGGCCAATCTGAGTGTTTCATTCTCAGGAGAATCAAGGACATCTGCAATCCAGTGTGCAATTTGTCGAGACTCGGCAATACCCATTCCTCTCGTGGTAATGGCAGGTGTTCCAACACGAACGCCAGAGGTGACAAATGGAGACCGCTTTTCATTTGGCACTGTATTTTTATTCACCGTGATTCCGGCTTCTCCAAGCAGATTTTCAGCATCTTTACCAGAACAACTGTGCTCAGATAAATCAATCAGCATCAAGTGGTTATCTGTCCCACCACTAACAAGTGAATATCCGCGCTCTATGAGGCTTTCAGCCATGACAGAAGCATTTTTGAGCACTTGTGCACTGTAAGTCTTAAACGAAGGTTGAGAGGCTTCTAAAAAGGCAACAGCCTTTCCAGCCACCACATGCATGAGAGGGCCGCCTTGAGTGCCCGGAAAGACGGCGCCATTGATGGACTTCATCAAGCTTCTTTCGGCCATAATCAATCCCCCCCTTGGACCACGGAGTGTCTTGTGCGTGGTTGTCGTCACCACATGACAATGTGGAAAAGGGTTTGGATGATGGCCAGTGGCTACTAGTCCGGCAATATGCGCAATATCTGCATGTAAATAGGCGCCCACTTCGTCGGCAATGCTCCTAAATGCAGCAAAATCGATGATTCGTGGGTAAGCAGATGCACCGCAGATGATTAACTTTGGCTTTTCTTTTAGAGCCATTTCACGCACATGATCCATGTCCAGCCAACCATCTGGGCGAAGTCCATAATGAACACCACGGTATAATCTTCCAGACGAATTAACGGGAGAACCGTGGGTCAAATGACCACCGTTGTCCAAAGCCAGACCAAGAATGGTGTCACCAGAATGACGACCGTCTTCTTGCAAGTGACCGCCATTTAAGAGGGCTAAAAACACAGCTGCATTGGCTTGAGCGCCAGAATGAGGCTGTACATTTACCCCAATGTCAAAACCCTCAGGCATGAACAACTGGCGGGCTCTTTTACGGGCGAGATTTTCAGCCTTGTCTACCTCATGACATCCACCGTAATATCGACGATTGGGCAAACCTTCCGCATATTTATTGGTCAGAACGGAACCGACTGTTTGGAGCACTGCTGGAGAAGTATAATTCTCTGAAGCAATCAACTCCACCTCATCTTCTTGACGAATTAATTCCGAATTTAGAATGTCGGAAAGTTCTGGATCAGTCGCTTCAACGAGAGCGTAAGGATTCATATGGTCACCTCTGTTCAAATGTCCATTTTGTTGATTCGAGTTTGATGTCGACCACCTTCAAAACGAGATTGCGAAAAGGTGTCTAAAATAGATTTGGCAAGCGCACTTCCAACCACACGCTCTCCCATGCAAAGGACATTGGCATCATTGTGCTCACGAGTGGCAGCAGCACAGAAAGGATCCGTAATAAGTGCAGCCCTTATTCCTGGGTGTTTGTTTGCGGCCATTGACATCCCAATGCCGGTCCCACAAATTAAAACACCCCAATCGACTTCACCATTGGTAATCTTTTGGCAAAGGCTATGTGCAAAATCTGGGTAATCACAACGCTCAGGCTGAGATGGCCCAAGATCATTGACGGAATAGCCTGACTCTTTCAGCCAAGTCACGCAACTGGATTTTAAGTGAAAGC
>JAYYJC010000040.1:0-10987 GCA_036146655.1 Myxococcota bacterium
CTGCGTGGTCTGAGGCCACAGCCACTCGAGAACCTAATTGAGTCATTCTGATGAACTCCTTTTGAAAACCAAAACCGCATTGGTTCCACCGAACCCAAATGCATTGCTCATGACATAATTAAGTGCTTTTGGTCGTGAGATCAATGGAACCACATCCAAGACACAATTTTGATCGGGATTCTCGCAGTTGGCTGTTGGAGGTATGATTTCGTTTTCAATCGCCATCACAGAAAAGACTGCCTCTATACCGCCTGCGGCTCCAAGCAAATGTCCAGTACACCCTTTGGTAGATGATACTGCGACTTGACTGGCATGTGATCCAAAAACATCCTGAATGGCGTAGCATTCATTAATGTCATTTTGAGCTGTTGATGTACCGTGCGCGTTGATATAATCAATCTGGTTGGGTTGGATACCAGCTGATTCGAGTGCCAACCGCATACAACGAGCTGCACCTTCGTGCCGAGGAGGTGGTGCTGAGATGTGATGAGCATCGTTTGAAAGGGCATATCCAACCACCTCTGCCAAGATATGCGCACCTCTCGCTTTGGCATGAGTCAGTGACTCCAATACCAACACACCAGCGCCTTCTCCCATTACAAATCCGTCTCTGTCCTTGTCAAACGGTCTAGATGCCTTCTCAGGCACACTGTTGCGGGTTGACAAAGCACGCATGGTCATAAACCCACCAAAGCCAAGTGGTTCAATGGCTGCCTCAGCACCTCCCGCTATAATGAGGTCTGCACCACCCATTGCAATACAACGATAGGCTTCTCCAATGCTGTGATTGCCAGTGGCGCAGGCTGTACTTATGGCGAGTGAAGGCCCTTTTGCACCAAATCTCATTGCCACTTGCCCCGTGGCCAAATTGGCCAAGGCTTTCGGGATGAACAGCGCACCCAATGCCCTTGGACCACGGTTGGCCAACCGAAGTGCACCTTCAGAGATTTCGTTGATTCCGCCAATCCCTGAACCGATGTAAACCCCTGCTCTGTCCCCCAAAGGGATATCATTGGGTAGTCCAGCATGACAAATGGCTTCATGTGACGCCACCATCGCAAACTGCGTGTATCTGTCCATTCGTCGGCAGCTGCGAGAGTCTAACCAATCTGGAAGTTTAAAATCAATCTCAGCGGCAATTTGAACAGGCCAGTCCGGTCTGTCAAACGACTGGATGCGTCGAACACCAGACTGGCCCATACAAACAGATTTAAAGGAATCAGCAGCAGTGTAACCGCACGGGGTAATTGCGCCATAACCTGTGACAACAACTCGTTGGGTCATCCCTTCTTTTGCTGTTCTACGACATAAATGACGGCATCGTTGACGGTGGTCATTTTTTGTATGTCTTCGTCAGGAATTTGGAGGTCAAAAGCTTCTTCAATGCCCATAACGAGGTCGACAAGATCTAGTGAGTCGGCTCGAAGATCATCAATAAATGACGATGTAGGCAATATTTCATCTCTATTGACAGACAACTTTTCGTCAACAATTTCGGCTATCTGGTCAAATATAGCATTGTAATTCTGTTCCATAATCACACCTTCGAAATTAGTGTCTATTAATAGCCCATCTTTGGACTTGAGGCTACTCTTGAAAGTATAGAAGTTAATTGGCTTCAATTCACTACTGCACACACAAAAAAAAGAAAGGCACGGGATTTCCGTGCCTTCATTGAACAGCAAACGACGATTTAGGAGTCTTCGTTCTCTGATTCTGCAGTTTCTGCATCCTGCTTTGCAGCGAAAACTTGATGGTTTTTATATGTCCCACAAGCAGGACAAATGTGATGACGAAGCTTGAGTTCTCCGCAGTTTTCGCACTCAGTTACACTGGATGTGTACTTGAGATGATCATGTGATCTGCGCATGCCCTTTCGGCTTTTTGATGTTCTTTTCTTTGGAACAGCCATTTAAACACCTCAAAATAAAAAGTTGACCACCCCTCATAACCTTTTGCTTGCTTTTCGGCAACTTATAGCTGCAAATCATTTGGTCTACAGATGTGGCACTAAGGCAAAAATTCATCCGGCAAAACACAGTGTTCTGAGTCTCCTTCTACTCCCTCGGAATCACATCTTAATACCGAAGGCAATTCCATAAATACATGTTCCCCAATCACATCTAGAATAGAAATTCGGCCATTTTGATAGTGACCAATATCCATAGACTCATATTCAAGTTCAAGTTCTTGTTTTATTCGTTCAAGTTGTTTTTCATTTTTCATACCCTTGCCGCCAGGATCAGGTAGGTAAATAAGATCTACCTCTGCTGTGTTCTTCCATATAATCTCTCGACCACACCGAGCACAGACAGCACCAAGGGTAATGCTAAGCGGCCCAGTAACACTAACTTCACCACGGTCATCTTTACACACGAGTAGTTGGCCATCCAATGCCTCGACAGAATAGCAATGCATTTCTTCAAGTACCTTTACCAATGCCGGAGTCTCTTTATGCAACCGTAAGCTGACCCCATGAGGAGGTATGCGTGACACATTGAAACTGTCTAAACTGTCTTTTCCTCTCGCCATTTTTTGCTCCTAAGCTTCAAAAGGCATGACATCGGGATGACGACAGTGCCTTTGGCAACTTTTTATGTCTTTCAAATGAACAGAAACTCCATTTTCGTCGGTTGACCAGGCTTTAAAAGGACAATGAGCTGTGCTTCCATCGGGACGAATTAAAGTGATATGTCTCGCCACTTGACAGTTTCCATTTATTCTCGGAATACCAGGCTTGTCTTCAGAATCAAACTGAAATCCAAGATACTCAATTCTCTTAATCGGTGTTTGATGCAAGCCACTGCGTTCAATTTGTGCCAACAGTTCATTATCAGACGCAGCATCCGATGCAAAAAATGATGGCACAAACTCAATTTTATCAAAATACTGCTGACTTAACCATTCTAAAGTTTCAGATGCAGATGATGCTGTTTCGTAATGCCATGGGATACGAACCACTGTATTTATCGTTCGATTGAAAGTTTGACTCACTTCCTTGATATCTCTTGCAAGGTTGACCAAATCAATGGGTTTCCCCTGTTCTACCCGCTGGTGTAGGTCATTGTCTTTTGCGGCGATGGTACAGGAAAATGATTCTACACCAGACAAAATAATGTCTTCAATTTGTTTGGTGCTGAGTTGAGGACCTTGCCCAAATAGGTGTACTGAACAATCCAGACGAAATGCCAATCGAGACAACTTTGTCACAAGTTCAGAGTCAAGCTTCAATCCTGCCCAAAGGTAAACGGGTACAGGCCCCATTTTATCGATGGCACTAATCAAAGCATTTTGCCAGCCTTCAACATCATCCTCATCCCACTCATGCAAATCAAAACGATGACTTAAATTAATACCTATAGAAGCTGACTTTCCTCGAAATATATACCTAGATAAACCATGAATCCTTCGATATATACGCCAATTTCTCCGATACTTCGTCAACCAGTTCATGAATACAACCCTTATGTGACGAGTAGATTAGCACGATTGAACCACATGTGCAGTTTCACAAAATGCGATAGAGTGAAGATGATCTTCTCTCAGATAAATACCTCCACCACAACTTTAATGTGAAGGAATGACATATGGACCACTCAAAAAAATACAGATCCTATGCATGGAAATGGATAAGCCAAGATCCAGAGGAAGAATACAGAAATCACATAAAATCACTGATCTTCAACGAAGATGAAGACGAATTACATGAACTCTTCGGAGCGGAACTTAAGTTTGGAACCGCTGGACTAAGAGGTCGCTTGGGACCGGGACCTAATCGGATGAACCTAGCAGTTGTCAGAAGAACCTCATTTGGTATTTCACAAATGGTGCTTCAGCAAAATCCAAGCAATCCAAGTATTGTTGTGGGTTACGATGCACGGCATCGTTCGAGGGAGTTTGCCATTGATGCCGCCGTTTTATTTTGTGCAGCAGGAAACCAAGTACACTTTATTGTTAAAATTGCGGCCACGCCCTACCTTGCCCATGCCGTCGTAAAACACAATTGTACAGCTGGCGTGATGATAACAGCATCCCATAATCCACCCCAAGACAATGGATATAAAGTCTATTGGGGCAACGGTGCACAAATCGTTCCCCCAATTGATCAAAATATTAGTTCCTTCATTGACTCTTTGAACCATGAGCACATTGAGTTTGAACTTGAAGATGATCAAGACATTTACGAACTTCCTGACGAGACATTACAAGGCTATTTTGACGCCGTTCAGAATCTCAGAGTACATGACAAAACAGGTGCAAAAATTATCTACACACCATTGCACGGTGTGGGAACCGAATATGTTGAAACCGTTTTGTCTCGTGCTGGGCATGAATTCGTAACTGTACCGGAACAAAGAGAAGCCAATCCAGATTTTCCCACTGTCCAATTTCCGAATCCCGAAGAGCCAGGTGCTATGGATATGGCATTAGAACTCGCCAAAACTAAGGGTTCTGACATTATCATTGCAAACGACCCTGATGCTGATCGGCTCGCTGTTATTGCACTTCATGACGGTAAATACAGAGCCTTTACCGGTAATCAAATTGGGCTACTACTCGCTGAAGATCTGCTCACCAACGGAGATTGGGGTGACAATCCAATGGTCGCAACGACCATAGTATCAAGTTCACAGCTCAAAACCATTGCTGAGGCACATGGGGCCGCATATACAGAAACACTGACAGGATTTAAGTGGATTGCAAATGAAGCCATACGACATGATTCGTCAGGCGGTCAATTTGTGATTGGTTTTGAAGAAGCTTTGGGTTACTCGGTTGGATCAGTTGCTCGAGACAAAGATGGTGTTTCGGCTGCATTGCTCGTGGCAGACCTCGCATCGTATGCAAAGAGTCAAAATAAAACTTTGTGGGATTTACATGATGAACTTGTTCTCAAATATGGATTAACGGCATCTGATCTGGTCTCCATCAAAAAACACGGCTTAGAAGGAACCGAGGAAATCAAGTTAATGCTCGATCAACTCAGAAATAATCCTCCCGTCGAGATTGCTGGAAGTTCAGTGATTGAGACATGTGATTATTGGCAAAAAATAAAAAAGGGCCGGGATGGAAATACAGAAAAACTGTCTTTACCCAAGAGCAATGTGCTTGTGTACTTTCTTGAGGACGGCGCACGGATAATCGTACGACCTTCAGGGACTGAGCCCAAAATCAAGTTTTATTACGAGGCCAAGGCGTATCCTACCCAAATCGAAGCCATCCCCGCTTGCTCTGAACAACTCATTCAACGAATCCAGGCACTTAAATCGGCCATGCAGGCAATCACAGCTGGAGGTTAACCCTCAGTGTAGAGGCTGTGGTGTAAGCCGTTCTGTTGATAGCTCCTCGTGATACTCTGCATCTGAGTTGACAAGTTCCAGATTCCAATCTGCACCCATCACATTTTGTGCAGCTAGAATACCGGTCATCATGGCGTGGTCTTGGTTGTTGTACCTGTGCATGCCATTGCGACCAATGATTTGAAGGTTGGTAAACTGTTTAAGGTAATCCTGAATGATCGAACGATTTTGTTGGTAGCCTTTGTCATAGACAGGATACGCCCTGGGTTGTCGAATCACAGTACCTTTGATGATTTTCGCATTTTTCGTCAGACCAAGCGACAACAATTCTTTGCTCGCCATCTTTAGCAGGTCAGACTCACTGGCATGCCATATTTCATCGCTTTGGTTTACAAAATACTCCAAGCCAACACAGGAAGTTCTGGGATCACCCAATAAATCAGGCGACCAATTTCCAAAGTTTTGTATTCGTCCGACGTTGACCGTACCGTCGTGTATGTATATCCAGTTGTCTGGAAATAGATTGGGTTCATCAAGTACCAATGCAACAGTCATAAAATCTCGATATTTTAAAGCATTTGCCGCATCAATGACCTGCTTGGGAGGCAATGGTCGAAGACCAAGTAAAAGATGCTTAAGAGGCATCGATGATATCACTTGCTTTGGACGCACTAATTTTTGGCCCCCTTGAACCATGTAAACAGAACCTTCCCGATGAGCCAACAACCCAGCAGAAGTATCTAGATGAAGGAGGGCGCCCTCGTCTTGTACTTTTTTTGCAACCCTATTCCACATCATTCCGGGGCCCAATCTGGGGTAGTAAAATCGATCAATCAAGGTCTTGATTTCACCTTGTGGGGTACCAAATAAAGCAGCCCGAACAGCCGTACTGAGTGATAATCCTTTGATTCGCTGAGCTGCCCAATCTGCAGCAATGTCTTCACATGGAATGCCCCATACCTTTTCGGTGTAAGACCGAAAAAAAATATCAAAGAGTTGACGACCAAAACGATTTTGCACCCAGTCGGCAAAAGAATCTTCAGGTCTAATCGGATAAAATCTTCTTTTGGCGTAGCTTAGAACACAATGCCCTGCGGTCATCGGACCGAGGTTAATGAGCGCATTGACAGGTTGGAGAGGGTATTTAAAAAAACGATTACGATAATAAATCCGAGACAACCGTTCTCGCTCCAATAAATCAGGACCAAGCCATGACTTCCACCGTTGTGTTATCAAGTCAGATTTAGAAAAGAATCGGTGACCACCAATGTCAAAACGATAGCCTTCCCATTCAATGGTCTTTGAGATTCCACCGACATAGTGTGGATCTGCTTCCCATATTTCAATCGTGTTTTCATACCCTTGTCGAAGGAGTTCATCAGCAGCGCTGAGACCAGCAGGCCCAGCGCCAATAATCAAAACTCCATCAGATGGCATAAAACCTATTCAGAAATTGTGACTTTAATGGTGGAACTCAGCTGTTCGCCGTAGGAAATGTGGGCACCATTAGCAAATTGAAGCTGAAGTGTGTGTTCTCCAGGCTCTAATGTCAACTCAGTCTCCGTTTGGCCTTTACCAAAGTGCAAATGCTTCTCATCGTTTGCCACAGCGGTTCCTTTGGCAACAGGCTCTGAGTCAATAATGATGTGGTGATGACCAGTCCCTTCAACAATTTCTCCAGCGGGCTGGACTGACATTCCAGTTACATTCATGACAACCTTAAAGGGTGATGCTAATGTGGCACCATCTGTGGGTTCAGCAAAAGACACAGCAGCACCGTCTGGGACAAGGCCAGGTTCCACAACTGTGTGGTGATCATGCGCACCATGGTCAGCGTTATCAGCGCTGTGAGAATGTTCTTTTTGGGCTTCTGGCTTCTTTTCCTCTTGAGACTGCTCATTGGCCTCATTGTTGTCTACAGCTATATTCATTTCTGGTGGATCGGTCGGTTCCCCAGTTGGAGGATTACCTGAACAAGCGAAAGCAAAGAATAGTGAAAGCATGATTATTTACCTCTAGATAGTGATTCACAAATGTATGAGCCGATCATAGGAGATGCGATGCTGTTGTCAAGTAAAACTGGCCAAATTGCCCCATCATCACCCAATACGGTGGTTCGAACAGAACAGGGTTTTAAGGATTCAACCGTAAAGCGAACCGTCATTGCATGAGGCGTTGAACTGAGTATGCCCCTGTAAATAATTTCTAGGTCAATTGAGCGTTCACCTGTAATTTTAGGCGAGTATTTTACGATTTTTGCGGCCTTGAATGTAGCCGTCGGGTGCCCTACAAGACAAACTTCCTCAGCAAGCGCATTGAGTGATTCGGAAGGCAATGGAATACGCATTGAACAGGATGTCAAGGAAAACAAATATAGAAGCATGCGTCACCCAAAAAAAAAATCCGACCAATCACAAGAGACTTATGTCGAATAACCCATAAATATTTCGCCATCCACACAAATGGGTACACAAGCAATTCTAAATGATTGGTCGGAAAGCGTTTAAATATTTAAGAAGCAAATTCCGTACCATATATAGAACGCCAAGAGCAATGTAATCACCATTGTCTTCTTGCCAATTTTTGGCACATTGATGACAAATTTTGGCAGGAATGCACCTTTCATTGTTCGGCATAATAATAATTCTCGGAAGTATTTGATTTCCGAATGCGATAGAGTAAATTTGATCTATTCAACATGCAAAAGAGAGATACCAAATGACTCAATCTGTTGAAGCCATCTGGCTCACGGACACAGGTCCTCGTATGCTTAGAGGCCATTTAAGTTCAAGCCAGAACATTCTGGTATTGCAAATCGCAACAGACGAGCGGCCTCCCATCGGTTCTAGACTAATATTGTATGGGGATGACATTCAGATGTTGAGTACGAGAGTGACACAAACTTCAGCAGATTCATTTGTTCTTGAAAAGGAAAACCGCCCCACTGACAAACGGCTTCATCCTAGACTCTTTGGAAATATACCGACACGCATTCAACTCGCCAACGATACTAATATTCAAAAGTGGTTGGATGGTGAACTTGACATTGAGAACGGTTGGTTAAAGCCTGAACCATTTATGAACTTTAGCGTCAATGGCCTCAGTTTTGATCTGTCCACTCCATTAAAAAGTGGCGCAACTTGTTTGGTTGAGTTTTCAGTGGGCGATCAAAATCAGAAACATCGCACTCAAGCAACGGTCGTTCGCTCTGTTGAAAAGTCTGGCGTTTATGAAATTGCAGTTCACTTTTTAAGTCTTTCTCAAAATGCCAAAAACTTGCTGAGCGAGTTTACACTATCCATCCAAGAAGCGCTACTGCAGAAGTGAACAAGAAGCACACCGCCGTCTTTTGGCTTCCCCCTACTGTTGCGGCATTGATTGCTCTTATTTATCGACTCTATTGTTATGACAACCTTGACCTAGCCCCTATGTATGGTCCGGGTGGCGTAAAATCGGTCACTGCCCTAATTGAAAATTACCCACAAAGAGACTGGGCAACTTGGTTGATCGCCTCATTTCTTCCTTTTTTTGGAAATGATATAGAACTGGCGGCGCGTGGCACTGCCCTACTGGGGAGTTGTCTAAGTGTATTCGGTCTTAGTCTGTCCGCTCAACCTTTGGCTGGTCGAGATGCCTCCTGGACAGTGGGTCTCTGTGCGGCCTTTTATGCCCCATTGGTTTGGACAGGACTGCTTGTCGGAGCAGATTCTTCGGGAACAGGCCTGGTTTGGCTCGGGCTGGGGTTTTTGTTCGTAATCGGTACAAAATATAGGTTTTGGTGGTTTATACCAGTGGCCATGTCATTGATAATTCTTGGTGCAAAAGTCAAAATTACAGCGTTTCCAGCCGCAGCATTTCTTGCCATTCCGCCCATTTTATTGTTGTCTATTAAAGGGTTGTGGACTTCGACTCTGTATACTGCTTTTCTTCTTATCTCTTTATATTGTGGACTATTGTACATTCCAGATTCCAACGCACATGTTGGCGAAACACCTGATGTTACGATCGCTGGTGTCCAGCAGGGCTGGGCGTCACTTAAAACTTTATTTAGATCTTATGATGTATTGCCACAGTTGGGTACAGCGGCTTTCGTTGCTGCTATTTTGCCTGGGCGCAATTGGCTAGGTAGATTGGCCATTCTCGGTCTAACCATTGGTGTGAGCGCATACATAGCAAGTGTGGTTGGAGCTAAGCTCAGACCGAGGTATCTGATTCCAAGTACACTTACACTTTTACTCCTTGTGGGGTCATTGCCGCATTTGTGGAAATGGCCACGAAATCTAAAGCACATCCCGAAATGCGCGTCTGTTGGATTGGTTCTGATGCTCATACTTGACAGTTTGGCCTTTAATCAGGCTTGGTCTGAGTTGATGCATGACCGTGATGGCAGTCAAAAGGCAAGTTTTCCAAATGTACCGTCGGGTTGGAAACTTCGGTATCAAAAACTGTCTGGCTTGCTTCACTCCGACCATTCAGCAATTGGAATACGCATACAACATACGTTAGCCACAGACCATCCACATGCGGCCTCGTTAGGAGTTCCATTGCGAGATGGGCGTGAATTTCATCTTCGAGCCTCCGCTGGCCTAGTTGGTAAGAAATATCGAATTCTTGAACCACAGTATTGTTGTGACAATACGAGTGTCAATTCGTGTGCAGCAGAAACCATCTCTATTTTAAAACAGTCTGGCGGGCGGCTTATATTGCCGATTGTCACGAAATATCATAACCGAATCCCACATCAAAGTGCCGCATTTACAAATGCCTTGATACGATCTGCAAAAAAAGAAGAAGGCTGGACATTGGTTGAACCATGGTGGGGGTATCTGGAGTTTGAAGGCGATGGTTCAACTGAACTGCCATGCCCAAGACCAATACGAGACGGAAAAGGGCGTAAAAGGGGTAAAGAGGGGTCAAACCAAAAGAAATAACTTTGTGTCTTACTTGGTCTCGAATTAAATTAGCAGCCACAAATCCGTATGGTTTTCTGAGGAAAAAAATTGAAATATCGTCCAGAAATCGATGGATTAAGAGCGCTCGCAGTAGTACCGGTCATTTTTTACCACGCCGGGATTGAGTCCTTTAGCGGTGGCTATGTTGGGGTGGATGTCTTTTTTGTCATTAGCGGATACCTGATTACAAGCATCATCATGAAGTCACTGGAAAGAGATGCTTTTAGCATTGTGGACTTCTATGAACGCCGTGCCCGTCGCATTCTACCTGCTCTTTTTTTGGTCATTACGGCCTGTATTCCATTTTCTTGGGCATTGATGTTGCCAAAGGACTTTATTGCCTTTTACGAAAGCATTTTGGCAACAATGCTATTCTCATCGAATATTTATTTTGCAAGAACCATTGATTACTTCACTTCAAATGCTGAACAAATCCCACTTCTTCATACCTGGAGTTTGGCTGTTGAAGAACAATATTATGTGGTCTTTCCACTGGCATTAATGGCATTGTGGAAGTTCAAAAAAAATGCCCTTATCCCCTTCTTGGTCTTCACTTTTTTTGCAAGTCTGGGTCTATGTATTTGGCTCATGCCCATCTATCCTGAGTACTCATTCTATCTTCTACCGACTCGCGGATGGGAAATTTTACTTGGTGCTTTATGCGCTTTATACCTTAAACATGCCCCAGAAAGAGACAACTCTTCTAATATATTGAGCATTCTTGGACTTGGGGCC
>JAYYJC010000041.1:0-2690 GCA_036146655.1 Myxococcota bacterium
ACGACCATCGAGTTTGCCCACATCACTTTGGTCGAATTTAAAGCGACCTAATCCCCCACCAGCCCCAACATAAAGATTTATGCCATTGTCTCTGAGAAGAACCTTATCCAGTCCAATTGTCAGACCTCTGCCAGAATAACCTGCACTGTTGCCCAAGTGAAAATACCCATGCCCCCAGAGCCGGTAATCTCGATTCATATAAATGGTCCCTTTGACACCAAGCTGAACATCACCTTCTAGACCTTGCATCGTTGGGTCAGAGTCTCTAATTTCTTTGGGAAAACTGTATGGGTAATCGAAGGGTAACAAATATGTCCCAACTGTAGGTCCCACTCCCCACATAAATGGCTCGGGTTTCTTTTGCTTGGCCTCAGCAGTGCCTATCCATGCAATCATCATTGTTAACAACATGTGGTTTCTCCTTAAGTAATGATAAATCATATCTAATGGGTTGTTCGTAGATTACCATACGCATGAAACTGAAATTTCATCAGAAAAAAATCAATACGACAACTTATTGGGCTTTAAACACAATGATCAATCATTGTCGTGCTTTATAAACAAAGGCGCAATTAAACCGTTTCGACGCTGTTTGGGTGAGAGTTCAAGCTGTATTGCTACACCTGACTGAACCTCGAATTGATAGTCAATAAAGGTATAATCTCCAACTGGCAACATCCCTATAAACTCATCTGTTTCATTCAACATTTCTTGTGCAACTGTGATCACATTGCGTTTGACTGGGTCAACGGGATAGCTGTGCGCTTTTAATTTTGGTTCCCCTTTTGTCAGTAATCGGAGTTCTACATTTCCGTAACCCTCTTCGATCTGACTGAGCCATCGTTGTGTACTTTGCTTGGGATTAATTTCTACTGCTGCACGGAGATGTTCAACTGCTTTTCGCATATTTCCCATTTCTTGTGCAGCCTGTGCGGCCAGAAGGAAATCCTTTTCCTTTATGTTGACATCTAGTTGGCACATTTTTTCAAAGTGCTTACTCACGCCCTTCCATTGAGCACGCTGTCCAAGCATTTCCATTTCACCAGACAACCGCTTGTACTCAGCGAGTTCAGCGTCTCCCTTGGCCCAAACGGCAGACGCCAACATTAACCATGTCATGAATGTCATAATATCTCCATAGCATACTTAGCAACGATGGGTTAGGCTGCCTTATTCAGTTTGCCTAATATTTTTGGGCTTAAGGATTCGTTGTAAAACTTAACCCCCAATTTTGTTCCTTTTGTGACTAATTTTCAACTTTGTTATCGTTCTGCCTTGCCACATGGATTGTTGTGTGGGGTAAATATATCAAGAGACCCCATTGATTGGGATGCTTCTTGCATGGCCGTGTTAACACAGCAGGAGGTCGATTTTGCCAAGGGTCTAAAAGGGTTGCGCCAAAGTTCATGGATTGCAGGACGAATTGCTGCACACCATGCGCTTTCCTATTACACAAATGAGCGAACCTCAATATTATCTGACCCTTTCGGTTGTCCCATTGCACCGAAGAATTATGCACTTTCACTAACACACAAAGACAAAATTGCCATTGCCATGGTGGTACCATCACAAGACAAGTACATAGGCATCGACTTTGAATATTACTACCCGCAACGGTTGGGTATTTCCTCCAAAGTACTCAGGACTGAAGAACTTGATGCCATTTCTGAAATACCAGAACCACGCCAATGGATAAGTACTTTGTTGCATTTTTCAGCCAAAGAATCCATCTATAAAGCCATTGCACCACGGCTAAAAAGATATATCGGATTCAATGAAGTTGCTCTTAGACCTCATCGAGATGGTCAAATTGACATTGAATGGCATCTTGAAGAAGGGCCAGTACCCAAAACCGCTGAAGCCCGTTATATTTGGCTAGAAGATGGACTTATCACAACAACTCAAATTACTTGGTGATTGCTGTGATTTGAACACCGAGTTTACCTTGGAGAATAGATCATGTATGATCAACCCGCTGAAGACATCGCCACATTATTTATCCGTTTAAGAAAGGGGGACACAAGCCTACAAGAAGAGGTTCCCCAACGGTTTGACCGCTGGTTTCTGACGATTGCAATGCACCGTCTTGGTCAAAAGAATCATCGCATTGCTTATGAAAGTGCTTGCAAAGAATTTAGTTCATCGGTAAAGACAATCACCCGAAAGAAGGACCTCGTTCCACAAGCCTACTCCATTATCAAGAATAATATTCAAAAAAGCTCAGAACAATTTAGAGCTGGCGACTTTAGCAATATGATGCTTCAACAACGCCCCCCAAGTGAGTTGCTCCATTTGGTTTGGGACAAACTCAATGCAAATGAACAAGCACTATTTTCTCTGTTTTATGTTCAACGAAACCGTGACCGCCTTGAGGCACACCCCCAATCTGTTGAACAACTTGCACTTCAAGTACTCAATATTCGACAAAAAATTAAGCGTCTTATGAAGGATGATGCAAGTATCACATTCACAAATTCGCAGAGTCAGACGAACCATGATTTATTGCCTTTGCATTTGTTTTAAGCTGGAATACTTGCGAACCAACAAGAGAAAGAGGCATTTGAAACATGGTTGCTCAATGTACCGGAAGTGTGTAACGACTTGATGGAGTTCGTTCCATTTGTTCAAGCCTTACAAGATCCAAAAGTAAGCCAAGCCTTCTTTAAAGAAGTCGATGATGGAAAGTCAGA
>JAYYJC010000042.1:0-2314 GCA_036146655.1 Myxococcota bacterium
AACCCTAGAGTTCCATTTCTGATTTTGCGCTGCTTGTCCCTGCTAGAGTGACGATGTCTTCAATCTTACAATCACCTGTGTATCCTTTAAGCTCAAAACTGATCTTGACTCGACGCGGTTCACCGTCCGAATCGAACAGCAGATATTCAATCCCGAGACTGCTAATCATCCCAGTAAAGCTAATGGACTTTGGCCATTTAAAAAATATGACATGCGGCCTGGGACTGAGGTTCGATTCTTTGGTTTTTTCGATGACATCCGTCCAAGTGAGTATTTTGTTGACTTCATCAACCACTTTCAACTTGCTGAATTTTCCGACCGCCAAAGAAGGACTTGACAAAATGATTGGATTCATCATGTTCAGCATGTTGAGGCCATCCGTAATGTCCGGTTCGGTTGAGTCGAGTATAAAGTCAAACTTCAGCGTACTGGGCTTGGGACCAGTAGACTGGATGGGAATTCGATTGCTTTTGATGGGACCGCCGCCCTTACCTTCACTGACATTACACCCTACAGTCAAAGACACTTGAGTGGGATTAAATTGAAACTCGATCTTGCTATTGTCGTCTTTACTGGTCAAAGTCGCTTTGGTTACCTTTCTCGGATACACTGCGCTCTCCTAAACTGCTACGGTTGCAATGCCTTCATAGGCAAGTGTTAACTTTTCGGTAGCCAGTTCGTTGGCCGAAGCGTCGGCTTCAGGCGCCTCCCACTCAGTGGGCCAAGCAGCAAATAGAGTGGTGATTCGAAATGGCACACCCAAACGGTCCATTTGGATGATGAACACATTCCTTCGAAACATGTGACCAGGAGCAACTGAGTGTATCCATGCCTCCATTTTGTCCCGCTTGACCGAACCCCATTTGAGTGTGCATGGCGTAAACTCACCGGGTTTCTCAAAGGGGCGTGTATGAACCGTCTCATTGCGTCCGCCTTCTTGTATAGAGTAAGCAGGCACTTTGTAGCCCATCCCAGAAGCTTGTAGAAAAGAACCCAACGGATCTGTTCCAATGACAACTTGGAACATGTTTTTGGGCCTAGGTGCATTCATACCCATGCCGGTAATCGCAGGGAAACGCATGATGTCGCTAAGGGTGCTCATCCTATGACTCCTGAATGATTGGTTGTTGACCAGATTTTATCACAACTTTTAAGGAAATGTGCCGACACCATGGCTGAATTTGTGCCGCAAGATCCGCAGACAGCATTGGCACATCTCTATCCGGTAAAGCCTCTGTTGTGATCTCTGGTTCCCCACTTCCGCCAGGACCGTTGAGAAGCCCCTCGTTGTAAAATGGAGCAAGCGCCATTTGAATGGCGGTCTTGAATGTTATGGCTTCAATGTTTTTGACTGGGCGGAAGACGAATAAATCTGCTGCCCTGCGAAGAGATTGATGGATGGCCTTAACCAGTCGGACTGTTGCTATTGACCACTCACCGATCGGTCTACGGTTGATTGGGTCTGAAAGCACTTGTGCAATGTCTTTGCGTGCATGAACTTGCATGCTAATGCAGTGCTCGAGCAAGACCGGATCTATTGCGGCTTCGGATGGAGCTCCCAATAGGGTAGAACGGTTCGGGGTGATGTGTCTCCCCTCACCCAAAGGCAAATAATGTCCGACAATCGATTCAGAAAATAAGTCATGGCGATTGGTTATAAAGCCACCAATGCTTGCCGCAGCAGAGCGCCAACCATGCCGAGCCAAGTTGTGGTGCGTACCACTCCAGGTGCACAACCCGATATCTGCACCTTGTAACGACCAGATGTATTGTTGGAGATCTGTACTTGAATGGACAAAATCCATGAGTCCAATCTGGTAATTGTCTGCAAGTATGCTTGAGAAATACTGCACACACTGTCTGAGGTTCTTTTGCCTGTCTTCGATGTACCTCAAATCACCAAAAGCCCGTGGCCAAGGACCACCTGCATCTGGGAACACAATCACTGCACCTTGCACACCGGCCAAGTAAGAGATGAACATTTGTGCAATTTCAGGGTGGTTGAGGTCCCAAGGTAAAACACCAGGCGCACGCGCCAATATATAGTCGACCTCGGGTAAGCCCAAGGCCATGAATGACCGCAAAGAATCTCTCAACTTCGACGGTGCTCTAAATGAGATGGATGGCAATAGCCCTTGCTGGGCAATGGATGAAAATCGGATTTGCTCGACATATGGAAGACGATCTTCAAATTTCGTTGAACGAATGGTCATTTGAGGGTGATGCTGACCAATTACCGGAGATTCATAAGGAACAATCCCAACCACACACAGTCGAGGCGGGATGCTCTTATCAGTTGCAGGTTTTATTTTGG
>JAYYJC010000043.1:0-10000 GCA_036146655.1 Myxococcota bacterium
GTTAAAATCCCATCCAGCAATCGAACGGGTTCTTTTCCCAGGTGACGAACGCTGTGACCCCAATGCCCTCTGCACCCATCAAATGAAAGGACCTGGTTCAATGATGGCCATTGTACTCAAAGATGGCTATGACGCTGCCCAGATGGTTATGAAATCCCTTCGCCTAATCACCCCAGCGGTTAGCCTCGGCTCATGTGATACGCTCATTCAGCATCCGGCTGGGTTAACTCATCGAATTGTGAGTGTGGAAGGTCTTAAGGCCGGTGGGATTGGTGCTGGACTATTGCGCATCAGCGTCGGAATTGAAGACATTGACGACATTTGGCACGACCTGCAGCAGGCCCTGTTGCGTACTTTAAATGTCCATCTCAAATCCGCAAAGTGATCCGAAAGTAGATGCTTTGTGACATAAAAGACAACACCTAAAGTCCCGTTTTACAACGGCATTGTTGAACGACTCGTTGAGTGCTAGAATAACGGAAGTCATTTTTCTTTGTAGAGTACACAGTGACAGACTCCTATCGCAAAGTGATGACATTGGAACTAATCGCTTGGTTGTTCAGGGATTGGCAAGTTCAAATAAACGAAGAAGCAAAGCCACGAAATGGCGTTTGTGGATGTCTGTGATGGCTTGTCAAATCCCGAAAGACAACGACAGTAATAGACCCCAGATTAACCAAAGCCCTCATTGATTCCACTCCAAATGAAATGCAACAACAAATCCCTGGCAACCCAACTTCGGTCATTTTTGAACCCCGAAATCAACCGCCTCTTTGAATTGTATTACCTACCAGAAGCCCCCAACTAAGAACACAACCTTATCGAAGGGGCGTACAGTCGGTTTGAGGCGTTGGTCAAGACGCTGTTGACTCGTAGATTGAATAAAGCATCTCCGCCTAAGGAAAGCATGAGTTTTGAGCAAATCCAAGCCCTCAATCAGAACGGAGTCATCCATAATAGGGAAAACAATTAGTGTACTCGTACCGCAGCATCAAGGTCAAATCCGCCAGGGCCACTGACACCCGCATCCTGAATACGAATAAACTGTGCCTCGGTCAACCCGATGTCCTGGAGATCAAAAGCATCCCCACCAGCTTGATCGGCATTCCGTGCGTCAATGCAGTTGTTTGGATGAGATAAAACCGGTGTGATGCCCGCACATCCCTCATACAATCGACTCTCGTCAACAAGTTCGCAAGGCCACTCAATCCAAGTGGCACCATCTTGGCTGGCTGACACAATAGCAGGTTCCGACCAACCTGTAAATCCATTTTCGAAGACGATCAGGTCAGCATCTATGCCATCTACAATGGGAGAATCAAATGAGACCACAATGGTTCCATTTTGACCAAGACTGAGAACATCTAGACTGCCTGCATTTTGTCCAGCCCCTTGAGGGGGACCAAAGACAATATCAGGAAACTGATCTTGTCCAAACCCTGCACCTGCACCGGGATCATAGGATACCACTGAGGTAATAAATGGATTTGGGTCATAAAGGGGTGGCTCACAAGGCTCAGGTTCAATCCCAGTATCCAATCCACTGTCAGTAGCGGTATCGACCTCTACAACAGCAGTATCAGTTACCGGAAGGGCTGTATCTAATACATCATCTGTGTCTTCTTGGGGTAAAGTCTCAGGCAAATCGGGGGATGGCTGAGGAGACTTGGCTGTGGGTTGTGTTCCACAGCCAAGTCCCAAAGTTCCAATAAGGAAAATCATTACTGAACAGCTGATGACAGTTCAGACCAAGAGAAACCAGAACAACCTGAGGTAAGATCAGTATTATCAGCTCCAGGTGCTGCAATGGCTGCAGCTTCATCGGCTTCTGCATAGGCGCTTTGACAGTAATAATGGGTGCCATTGCTGTCTGTCGTCCATTCAAACTTAGACCACAAGTCTGCATTGTAGTCATTGTTTGAACCATTTTGAGCCACAAGCCAACCCATTGAACTGTCACTCTGGCTGACATAAAATATGCCGTAATCCATACTCCAACTGTAGGCACTAATGGTGTGATTGCCATTAAAATTGTCGACCCATGAACCGGAAATCGGCAAACTGTCCCGCAATCCTGTCCAACCAAAGCCACCACATCCAGTGCCCAGATCCGTTGCATCAGCACCTGGAGCATCAATGGCGGCTTGCTCATTGGCTTCAGCATACGCACTTTGACAGTAATAAAGCGCACCTGCTGAATCAGATGCAATTTCAAACTTGGACCATAAATCTGGGTTGTAGGTGTTGTTGGAGTCATTTTGAGCAATGATCCAACCCGCGTCACCATCATACTGGCTAATGTGATAGGTGCTTCCATCAGATGAGGCCCAGTTGAACGCACTTACTGTGTGTTGACTTCCCCAAGAATCATCATAAGACCCAAAAAATGAAGCAAATGGTCGCAATTGAGACCAACCGAAGCCACCACAACCAGCAGTCAGGTCCGTCGCATCTGCACCTGGGGCATCAATGGCGGCTTGCTCGTCAACTTCAGCATACGCACTTTGACAATAATAGTATTCTCCATCGCTGTCTGTGGTCCACTCAAACTTAGACCACAAATCTGGGTTGTAGCCGTTGTTCGAATCATTTTGAGCCACAAGCCAGCCCATAGAACTATCGGCCTGACTGATGTGAAAGGAGCCATAATCCATGGTCCATCCAAATGCATCAATGGCGTGATTGCCGCCGTAATTGTCAACCCAAGAACCCGTCAAAGGCAAAGTGTTCCGCAATGCGGTCCACCCAAAGCCACCACAGCCAGCGGTCAAATCAGTTGGGTCAGCACCCGGAGCATCAATGGCGGCTTGTTCATCGACTTCTGCATAGGCGCTTTGACAATAATAAAGTGCACCAGATGTATCGGCAGTAAGTTCAAACTTAGACCACAGATCTGGACTGTATACATTGCTGGAGTCATTTTGCGCAATGATCCAGCCTGCTTCATCATCGTACTGGCTTATATGATGGACATTTCCACCTGAAGAAGACCACTTAAAGGCGCTCACAGTGTGTTGACTGCCCCAAGAATCATCATAGCTCCCAAAAAAAGATGCAAACGGGCGCATTTGTGTCCAACCAAAGCCACCACAACCAGTGGCCAAATCACTGGCATCGGCACCGGATGCATCAATGGCGGCTTGTTCGTCAGCCTCAGCATAGGCACTTTGGCAGTAATAAAATTCACCATCGTCATCGGTTGTCCATTCAAACTTGGACCACAATTCAGGGTTGTAAAAGTTTGTGACATCATTTTGGGCGATAATCCAGCCCGATTCGTTGTCATATTGCGTAATGTTGTACAGCGCCCAACCACTGTCCCAAAGGACATTGTCGATCATATGATAAGAGCCCCAATTGTCAGCCCAATGACCAGCAAGCGCCAGATCCGCAGGCTCTTCATCGCCGGTGTCGGTATCACCGGTGTCATCGATATCGCCGGTGTCATCAGTATCGCCAGTGTCATCCGCATCGGAGGTCCAATCACTTGTGGGATCGGTGCTTGTTGAGTTTTTGATATTTTCTTCTTCTGTACAAGCAGTCAAAAGACTGAAGAGTAATATTGTTTGTGTGCTTTTTAAGTACATGGTTAATCCAAAGGAAAAGGGTTTTCATGCCGAGCCCAAAATGGGCCAGACGAAAACCTCTTTCATGGTGATTTGGTGGAAAAATGGCACAGAAGTGTCATTTGACCTCCTCTTCCACCCGAAGAGAGGTTTGAGCTGCATGGCCGGTCTCCTGACTCCGTTTTATGACTTTATGAGCCTTCCCAGTTTCCCAGTGGCATGTTCATGAAATCGAAACGTTACAGTGGCGGGGGCCGTGCTGGGGTTTCACCAGCTTCCCGTTTAATCTGATAATCAGACACCAAAACAGCGTTGTATTGATCTACAACAATTCGCAAATAATCTACTCTTGTGACCTTGTCAAATAAGTGACTTATTCCTTCTCTTTTAGACAAGTAATTGTAATGTCGGGTTCAGTAAAAAGTGGATTGTAGTCAAGCACCACATGAAAATCGAAGGGCCCACCGACCACATCTGCCTCAATCGCGCCTTCAAGCGCATTCGAAGCATCGACATAGCTGATGTTCCAAACCGTGGGTTCTAAAGATTGAGATAAGTCCGATCTGCTCGCCGTTGCAGTGGCTTTGTCCATGTCCATCGAAAAATTTGAAAATAAGTTTATGAGCAGGCTTGGACTGTTATCAATTTCGTACTGCACCACAGACAAAGTGTGCTCGTGGTCAACATAAATCCGAGAATCAAGCTTTAGTGTGCCCAGATTTGCAGCAAAGACAGCTAAATCCATTGGAGACATTGTTAACGGTGAACTCGGATTGCTGCCCTTTCCCAATAATGACACCAACGGGCCAACGCCATTGAATTCGATTTCTACCCCATCACCCGAATTAAAGACTTGGGCATTTTCGAGGTAGTTGTCAATCGCAAAGAGATCGTGTTCGATGCGAGAACCCGATGAGCCACCTGGTGTATTGGCTCCTCTCGTAAATGACATGTCCATGGCAACACCATCTCCAGTTACCATATAAGCCCCATCTTCATACGAAAAAGCCTCTGGTAGTTTGGCATCACCGGTCAGCAGGTCCTTGCCAGAATCAAGCAACGCCCGAATCAATACAAATGTGAGGTTGCCACAAGTAATCATCTCATGAACGGAGTCTTCGAATTCCCAAACAATAAATGTGGTGTCATCAATGTCTGCATCACCTGCGCACTCACTTACATCTATGTCCGCGGTTTTTTCGAGATCCAGAGCAGTACAACTGGTGGCCAAGACAAGTGTGGTGAGTCCAAAAATGGGCTGAAATTTTATCATGATTGTCTTCCTTTATGCTTGGGTTGAATAAATCAGCATCAAATGAATCGGGCACCTGACTCAGAACTGGACGCATCAAGAAACAATTTATTCATAAAAAATTAAGACCAGTACACAAGGGCCATTTTTAGCGGCCAGTTCTGATCTGGGCTTGGAAAATCTGGTTCAGGCCTCAATGGAATTAGTCGCTCAAAGGGCCGACCAGCTTTAATGGCACACCGTTCCAATTGGGTATGCCAGCTAGCCTCATGGACCGATGCCACATTATTGGTCACAAGAGCGCAACCGCCTTCATCAACAATGTGCACCACTGGCTTAAACAATGATGCATAATCATTGACCAAATCCACTTTTCCAAATGGGCTTTTGGCCATTCGAGGGGGGTCAAGTACCACCAGGTCAAATTTCTGAGGCTTCAATTTTTTGAACGGTCTTCTGGCTGCTCTTCCCTTCACACCCAAACCAGAAAGCTGCCGAATTACCGGAAAGACATCCTGTTGTAGACAATGAAAGTTCGCCAAATTTAGCTGGTTCAATTTGGCATTGTGCAATCCCACCGAAAGCGATCGTTCTGCAAAATCAACATTTAGAACTGACCGTGCGCCACCCGACAGAGCTGAAATGCCAATGCCGCAAGTATAGGAGAAAAGGTTGAGTACGCTCTTACCTGCAGATGCGGCAGCTACCCATCGGCGGGCAGCTCTAAAGTCCAGAAACAAAAGTGGATCAATGCCTTTGTGACGCACACGCACATCATACGCCAGACCAGCCTCAAAGCCAGTGGCTTGAGCGTCCAGCTGGATTTGATTTCCAAGTTCCACTTGACCTCGTCGATCCCGACGGTTCCAAACACCGACCAATTTACTGCCACACCAGTGACTGACAACCTCTGTCAGGGGCCCCAAGTCAGCCTCATTGAACAACTCTGTTCGCCATGTTTGAACCAAAAGCTGTGAACCATAACGATCGATATTGAGACCAGGTACGCCCTCTGTCGCACCATGAAAAACCCGGTAACAATTTGTGTTTTCATGTGCCCATTCTTGACACAGTTGGGTTCTTAAAGACAAAGCCCTGTCTAGGTAAGCCATATCAAAAGGCATCTCGACCTCCAAGGTCATGGAACAACTGTCTAAAGTCTGTTTCCAAAGGTAAGCACGAAAGGTGTACCGGATTTTGATTAAATGGATGGAAATACGATAACTGATGCGCATGCAGCATTAAGCGTTGATCGGGTTCATAATTGGGATTGTAAATCCGATCGCCGACAATGGGATGACCAAGACAAAGCATGTGAATCCGAAGTTGATGGGAGCGTCCTGTATACGGCTTGAGAGCCAAAAGTGTTCGTCCATCATAGTGTTCTAAAACATGAAAATCTGTTCGGGCAGGTTTACCAGATTCAGGGTCGACGGCAGAGCGGGGTGGATGACCACCAACTCTTCTAAGCGGAAGGTCCACATGACCGTGTGATGGTTCTACATGTCCATCCACAAGAGCAATATAAACCTTGCGAATCAATCGTTCACGGAACTGGCGATGAAAGGCGCGTTCTGCCTTTCGTCTCAAGGCGAACACCAACAAACCTGAGGTATCCATGTCAATTCGATGCACAGCATAACAGCGTTCTTCTTGGGCCTGTAACCGTTGCAAAGCAGAGTCAAAATGTACTTTGCCTGGGACAGAAAGAAGTCCAGAGGGCTTATTTATCACAACGGTATCTCGATCACGGTAAACGATGTCGAGCCAAGGATCTGTTGGGGGTGAATACAAAAAGTCAGCCATGGCTTCAAAAATAGCACAGTCGAAATTTTCACCAACCGTAAACTACTCGACAAAGACATCTTTTGCGTTAATAAATACCATTAAACCTTAGGCATACAAAGATGTGGTTCATTCCAATGTTGTTGGGGTGCGGTGAAGACAGCCTCCTATATAAAGCGCAAGCCATTAAAGCGATTGACATGCATTTGCATGCAGGAATCTGGAGTAAAATTCCAGACGCTAGTCAAACTGAACTTGCAGAGCGGTTTCCTTTTCCATTCGGCTTAAAGCCAGAAGAACTAGCAGATCAGGTGCTCACTGGAGAAGGTGTGTTGAATGAACTCGACAAAGCCTTTTTGGACGCCGGATTTATATTTGCAGTCTATGCCCCACGCAGTGTTGGTGTGGCCACCAACGAATACATTTTAGAACAGCTATCCGTTGATGCCAGCCGTCTTTATGGTTTTGCGTCACTTCAGGTGGACGATTGGGACAACCAAAAAGAACTTCAGTTGACTGCGCTATCAATGGCCCTTGAAGAACCTGGAATGATTGGTGTAAAACTGGCACATCCACATCAACATTTCAGGATGGATGATCCCGACTATTTTGAGATCTACGAAGTGGCTGCACGGTTTAATGCACCGGTTTACATTCACACCGGCCCTTCTCCATTTATTAATACCAATACCGATGCACCCTACACTGATCCAGCGTATTTAGAAACAGCCATCGAGACCCATCCTGACACTCAATTTATTTTGGGTCATCTGGGATACGACTTCATCAACAAAAGGCAACTTCATCTGGACACCTGTATTGAATTGGCCAAAAACTACCCCAATGTTTGGTTGGAACCCAGCGCACTTGGCTCGTCGGGCTCAGACCCAGATGGGATCATTCTTCCCGAGGCGATGGAAGCCATCAAAACAGCTGGATTAATAGACAAAACCATATATGGTTCAGATGGGCCTCAACGGCCAGGCTTTGCAAAGAACTATGCAGAACGGACACTCATCGCAATGGAAAAGGCCGGCTATAGCTTTGAAGAGGCGCAAGCTGTCATGGCTGAAAATGCAGAAAATCTGTTCCCGCTGGGAACCAACCCATGATCTGGTTGATTCATATCGGCCTTGCCGCAGCCGATGCGGTCATTGGAGGCTCAGAAAACTCGGCCGCTCTGGTACAAGTCGGATTGCCATGGAACTTGGCAAGGGTTCATTATCCGTTGTCAAAACCATTTAATCTGGTTGGTGAGTATCAAGTCGCAAATTACACGCGGCATCAGGCATTTTTCGGAATCAATCAAATGTATATTGATAAGAAGTGGCGTTTGACGGGAGACCTTTTTGGGGGATACCTCTATCAAAATGGGCAATTAGACCAGCGAGGCATTGCTGGAGAACTTCGACTGAGAACTGGAAAAACAAAAGGCAGGGCCAGACCATGGTTTTCATTGGGCAGCCATCACTTGCTCTTGCGAAATGAAACCATTCTTCAAACCAAATCCGGTGAAGACAAAACCATTGATACAGAGCATGTGTGGTCTCTGACTGGTGCAATGGGCTTGGTTATACCCATTCCAAAAAATCTGAGCCTCGTCACTGGCATAGATTTCCCTTGGATACCTGTGCCCAATCCAAGCATTCCTGGGATCCACCTCGCATTGTGCTGGAGTGCCTCATGACCATATTGCCAATGCTGATGGGCTGCATCAACAGCACTGTGATTTTTAAGCAAGTCGAAATTATTGGCACTGCCATCCCGCAAACAGACGACACAGAGGGAACGCTCAATTTGTTGGCCTATCACGAACAATTTGGATCGGGAGATTTGAGCTATCCTTTTCTTGAGTTTGCAAGAACAGAACGAACATCTCTTGATTTTGAATGGACACTGGAAATACCTCAAACAGAAGGGGAAGGGCTGGCCATCCGAGCCTGGCTAGACAGTGACGAAGACGGAAATTTTTGTACACCCAATGGCGTCCTTGAATATGGTGGAACCCATGTATTTGATCAGATTGATTGGATCATGGAGTTCGAAGTCACTTTGAACGATCCTTGTGCCTTCTAAATTTACTTCTCGCGGCCCGATAAAAAAACGATAAGTGGACTCAATCCAAGATGGATTGAAGATGAAGCACCTCTCTGAAAGCGATAAATCTCGAATAATTCAGTCAATTAAAGCTGGAACTCCTCTGTCAGAGACAGATGTACAACTGTTATTGCCTGAAGACTCAGAGCCCAAGTTATATTGGTCGAAAAAAAGATGTCGACCTTTACCTGAAAGCACGCTCCAATATCCAAGTAACTTTAATTCAACAGATTCGGATACAAGCAGCCATTGGATAAATCAAGTGTTCCACGGAGATTGTCTTTCCGTACTCTCTGTGCTTGGTTCCAAACCATTACAAGACAAAATTGTGAACGCTGGGGGGATCAAACTGGTCTACATGGACCCTCCATTTGATGTGGGCTCAGACTTCAAACTGAAACACTCAATCGGACCAAGTCATCAAAAAACAAAATTTAGACCAATTGCATACCGTGACAGTTGGTCTCAGCATGCCACAGAACTTCTAAACATGTTGTACAGTTGTTTTTCTCATATACACCCACTGCTCGCTGAAGATGGCACTCTGTATGTGCACTGTGATTGGCGCCTTTCAGGTGTTATTCGACTAATGTTGGATGAAGTCTTTGGCAAAGCACAACTCCGAAATGAAATCTGTTGGCGATACAATTCACGAACCATGGCCAGTCAATGGTTTGCTCGAAAACACGATACAATATTTGTTTACAGCAAAGGACCCAGTCCCATTTTTAATGGAGACGCCGTACGGATACCACATAAACCTGAAAGCAAATCACAGTACAATAAGATGGACGCTGAAGGCCGCTTTTATAAACCACAATCAAATGGAAAACGCAGCTACCTGAATCCCTTAGGACAACCATGTTCGGATGTGTGGGACATCCAATTATTGGGTTCGAGAACCCCCGAGCGATCGGGATACCCAACACAAAAACCGTTGGCATTGCTTGAACGCATGATCAAAGCCTCATCAAATGAAGGCGATATTGTGGCAGATCTCTTTTGTGGATCTGGAGTTCTCGCCGAAGCAGCAGACAAACTCAATAGACGCTGGCTGGTTGCAGACATTGGTTCGTTGGCCATTCAAACCACAACCAAAAGATTGCTTTCGCCAACAATAGATGCCACTTTTCGGCGTTCTGAAACCAATAGCGACCGCATGATTTCGAAAGACATAGACTGGAATAAGATGTTGGGTTTAAGATTAGGCCTAAATACGCAAATCGTTGTTGAAACCAAGTTGGTTACAGTTCAAAGACTTCAACAAATCGTGACCAACTTTCCGAAAAAGGATCTCATC
>JAYYJC010000044.1:0-10000 GCA_036146655.1 Myxococcota bacterium
GTACTTGCAATAAACTTCGACACTGAATGTCTACAGTGGGCACATAAAAACCGTAACAAATACTCTGTTTCACTTAAAATTATACCCAGAGGTCAATTGTATTTTCAACCAAAGCATCCTGTTTTTTTTATGCCTGCCCTATGTGCTGAAATACAATCAATACAAAGCCAAAAAGGGTTTCAATTCTCGATTAGAAACCTATACTTCATAGACCATCACCCACAGGTAAATACTCCGTTTACAATATCTCAAGGTCATTTGTACGAGTCTTCAACCAAAAGCCAAACCGCCAACCAACTCACCCAATCATGGTCAGATTGGATAGAAGGCTGGAGCATTGACCAACCAATACATGATGAACAAAACATTATTTGGCATCAATTTCGAACTCAAAATTCCCGCGTTCTTGAATGCAAGAGTCCGTTCTTAACAGGAATAACCCAATCGCATGTTGTCGTGACACTTTATGATATTTTTGGTTATACACACCGCCAACGGCTAACACTTCTAGACGCATGCCAAGAGATGGACAAATGAAGATATTAATTACGGGCGGAGGTGGTTTTCTTGGAAGTGAGATCGTCAGACAGCTAATCACAGAAAACCATGAAATCGCCATTTTAGCACGCAACAATTATCCAAAGATTGAAGGGCTTGGAGTAAAATGCATTCAAGCAGATGTTCAAAATCCAAAAAGCTTGGAAGGCCACTTTAATGGCATAGATGTGGTCATACACACAGCTGCAAAAGCGGGTGTCTGGGGCTCCAAAGACAGCTATTTTGGAATTAATCTTGAAGGCACAAAAAATGTACTGGCAGCAGCGCAAACAGCAGGTGTACAGGCATTTGTTCATTGCTCTTCCCCATCTGCAGTGTGGTCAGGACAAGATGAATCTGGTTTATCTGAAAAACAATGCCCCTATCCAAAACAATACCTTGCACACTACCCAGAAAGCAAAGCCGAAGCTGAAAAGATTGTAATCAAAGCCAACGGCAACGGAATAAAAACCACAGCGCTCCGTCCGCATCTTATTTGGGGGGCTGGTGATCCACATTTGGTTCCCCGTCTTATCAAGCGGCACCGTCGCCTCCGTATCATTGGACATGGCCGAAACAAAGTTGGTGTTACACATGTTTCAAATGCAGCACACGCTCATATTCTTGCAATGAATGAACTCTTAGGTGGGGGCAAAAATTCTGGAAAGGCGTATTTCATAACAGATCCCGAGCCCGTTTTTATTTGGGATTGGGTCAATTCACTTTTTACAGAATTGGGAAAGAAACCGATTACTCGACACATTGGTGTTGGTACTGCCACTCGCATTGGTGGCATATTAGAATGGGTGTGGAGCACCTTTAGATTATCAGGTGAACCGCCAATGACTCGATTTGTGGCAGGACAATTGTCAACGGATCATTACTACGATCTGTCAGAAGCAATCAATGACTTTGGATATCAACCGCACCCGAGCTCAGCAAACGGTTGGGATGAAATGATAGTCTATTTCAAGCAAAGCTAAGGTTGTGCAATGGCATTGGCACAGCATCGAAAACCATCGTCAACATTCTTCCATGTCTCGGCATGATGTCCATGTCGAGATGTACAATCTTGACCATAAAAGGTTTGAGACCACATGGTTCCACCCCTTAAGGTTCGCCAAGTTTTAGGATCTGGTTTGGCATTGGGATTAAATGGCTCAGGAAAGTCTGACCACGGGTCTGAGACCCATTCAGACAAAGACCCGTTGAGGTCGTAAATACCCTCAGGGCTTTTACACGATGGAAAGATTCCCGAAGGTTTAATTGGAGCAGGCTGACCCACACCAGGACCAGACCCATTAATGGCTGTGTTACATTTGTTACGATCATAACCATCTCCGTAACTGACAGTCCGCTTTTCGTGCCCCCTACAAGCTCGACCCCACTCAGCGCTTGTGCACAAACGCTTACCTTTCGAGTTACAAAGCGATTTAGCCTCATGCCATGTCACATTTCCCATGGGCATCTTGCCCTTCTCGTTTGGAAACTCATACACATCCATACAATAAGGCGCCAAACTTACTGTCTTTGAAGGCTGATGCCATGATTCTGTGGGTTGAATTTCTCCGACAGAATAATTTCCCCCATCCAGAAGGACCATATTTGGTGGACAGGACCAATTGGTTTGACAAGAAATCAGAAGTGCAAGCAACATAAGAATGGCGTATTCAATCTCCAATCATTCTGCATCAAATAACTGTGATTTCAAATTGAATTGCTGTTCTAAATACCACCAGCAGCCATGGGTAACAGGAGATTTTTCAACAGATTACCACCAAACGCCGCTGTTCCTGCTGCAATTCCGGCACCAGTTTGTGCCAAAACTTGCAATTGCGCAGGTGTCAGTGCCGGTACGGGTATGGTACCCAAACCCACATTTAGTGGATTCACTGTAGCTGTGACAACAAATGAGGTGTTCATCGTGGCGCCATTGGCCAATGGGACCTCTCCTAGGGGAAATGTCGTCTGCATACCAAGACCATTGGTGGCTGGAGCAAAAGAAGGATTACCAAGTGTCATGCTTTGGCCATTTGCAAGCGAAATTTCCGGAACACCTGCACTGTTCAAATTGAGGGTGGCTCCATTGAGATTTTGACTCATTGAAGCCTGCATGTTGCTGACATTTAAACTTTGGTTTGCTGCAGGATTGGTTGCAAGTTCTCCCTTAAGGGCACCGTCTACTTTTAGGGAACCAGTGTCCACTTCAAATAGTTTTTCAGTGGCCTCAGTCTTAAGATTAACATTGGTTTCTTTTGGTGGATTTGCTGACTGCTTTTGCTGTCCGGGATTGACAATACTGATGGTGCCGCCATGGCTACATTTGATGGTGGCTGGTTGCAAAAGGCTAACATCGGAACGGCCTATCACAGAAGGAATAATTTGAATCCATGGGCCTGTGGTGTTTGGGACGCATGCCTTTATTGACATACAACTGCCGCACTTGCATTTGCCAAAAGGCAATATGTTGGTCTTTGGTTTATTGTCCATGATGTTGGCTTCTTTTTTTCCCATGATCATCATGCTTGGACGGACCACCTTCAACTTGGCTGGTGCAGTCCCCAATGTGCATTTAAGTGTAGCGCCATCAACGACATGAAGTGGCATAATGACCTCTCAGAAATAAGCGTATGGATCAGTATTAAGCACCCAGATGCATTGTGCAAGTTTTGACTATTACAAAATATAGCATAAGTCGATTTGACAAGAAAAACCAACGCTCATTATTGGACAAAATTGAAATTTAATTCCAGATACGATAAAATGTATTTAAATCAGTTGGAAGGAAAACATGACCTCTATTTTATTGTCCACATTCATCATTGGCCTCGCCTGTACAGAAGAAGAAAATATCAAAAATTCAACCGGTACCGATGCCACAAGCGATTGGAACATTGATACTGATGACAGCGCTGATACCGCTGATACCAGTGATACATCAGATACAACCGATACCACTGATACTGGAAATTCAGACGATACCGCTGATACCAGTGATACTGCTGACACCAGTGATACCGCTGACACCAGTGATACCGCTGACACCAGTGATACTGGAAGTTCAGACGATACCGCTGATACCAGTGATACCGCTGATACCAGTGATACCGCTGACACAAGTGATACCGCTGATACATAGTATTGAAATCGCAGTCTGTAAAATACTGTCAACTATCCCGTATTGCGCATTCCCTGTGCGATTCCATTGATGCTGAGCATCAGTGCCTCTTGGAGCTGTTGGTGTTCATTTTCAGACCAACCCTTTTGACGGTATCGTTTTAAAAACTCTGCCTGAAGAAGATTAATGGGATCCACATATGGATTTCTAAGTGAAATAGAACGCTCCAAGACGGGTCGATGACTTAATAATGCTGCTCGACCACTAACTTCTTTAACTCCAGCCGCAGCCAACTGATATCGATCCCGCAGTTGCTCGCCAAGACCCATCAGAGACTCTTCAACAAGTTGTTGTTCATAATACTGAACAATGTCAGGAAGAGCCTTGGCCAAGACCATCGAAATCAAATCAAATGTAGAAGCAAAGAACGGCCAATCTTGGTGCATTTGCTTTAATAGTTCTAAATCTACCATACTCAAGCCGTAGCCAATTCCCAACCAAGAAGGCAGCAAGAGCCTGGTTTGAGTCCAAGCAAAAACCCAAGGAATGGCACGCAGTGATTCGACTCCACCCCCAGCCCGTCTTTTCGCAGGTCTCGACCCAATGTTCAAAGCCCCAAGTTCCCTTTCTGGAGTCAGTGCTCTAAAGTAGGTTACAAAATCTGGATGTTCTCGGACAATTGAACGGTAACCATCCAAGGCTTTAAGAGCGAGTTCATCCATGGCTTCACGCCATTCCGCTTTGGGTTCAGAAGCCGGCTTGAGAGTGGCTTCTAAAACAGCCATGCACATTACATCTAGTGTACGAATGGCAATATCTTCCAATCCAAACTTGGCCTGAATGATTTCCCCTTGTTCTGTTACTCGAAGGCTGCCTTGTATTGAGCCCGGTGGTTGAGAGCGAATGGCCAGAGACATTGGACCACCTCCTCGACCAACTGTTCCACCTCGACCATGAAACAATCGAAGTTTCACACCTTGTTTCGTACAGACTTTCACCAAACGCTCTTGGGCTTTATAAAGAGCCCAAGAGGCCGCTAGACGGCCAGCGTCTTTTGCCGAATCAGAGTAGCCAAGCATAATTTCAAGTTCATTCACCCCACGGTAAGGTGGAAGTTTGAGAAGGTTCGAAACGGAATCAGCAGCATGCTCAAGATCATCAAGTGTCTCAAACAGCGGGACCACTCGAAGTGGATTTTTCACACCAAAGGCCCGTTGAAATAACTTGACCACAAGCACGTCTGACGGATGAGTCGCCATCGAAATGACATAAGCACCCAAACTTCCGGAAGGGGCTTTTGCAATTTCACGGAAGGTATCAAAGACATCTTGAACTTCAGTATCAACAGGCATCCCGTGTGGAATAAGTGGTCGGCGTTCAGATAATTCTCTTACCAAAAAAGCCTGCTTGCTTTCTTCTGACCACTGATCATAACTGCCAAGTCCAAGAAATTGAGTCACAGCTGTCATGGCATCGGTATGGCGTGATGCTTCTTGTCGAATGTCCATTCGTACAAGAGTTAATCCAAAAACACTTATTCGCCTAATGATGTCACTCAGACGGCCTTGAGCAACCAATGTACATCCAGTCTCGACCAGAGAATCGAAACACAGTTGAAGGGGCTCCAATAAATCTTCAATTGAAAGATAGATGTCTTCACGGGAAGCCCACTCATCATTCATGACGGCTGCGGCCCAAATCCGTGTCCGATCCAGTTTGTCTCTGACTTCCCTCAAGAGGGCTCGATACGGTTCTCTGACATCTCCCACGAGCCGATGAAGGGCTTTGGAACCCTTCTTAATGGACAACTCCGAACGCAGGAGGTCGATTTCTTTCCAATACAAATCTGCCGCCATCCACCGAGCCATTGCCCATGCATGCCTTGTCGTGATGGGATGCACATTTGGATTGCCATCACGGTCGCCGCCCATCCAAGACCCAAAACGAATGGGTGCGACATCCAAAGGCAAGGAATGGCCTGTCGCTGCTTTCAAATTGTGATCCAATTGGCGAAGAAATTTAGGAATGACATTCCACAGTCGATTTTCAAAAATCAAAAGCCCTGCACGGGCTTCATCTAAAGGCGTTGGCTTATCTCGATGCAGTTCATCAGAAGCCCATAACTCTGTGATGATGCGTGCAAGTTGAGTGTAGATTTGCTCTTTTTCATTCACAAAAGACCGATCTAATTCTGTCAATAATTCTGCGATGGTGTTGTGCTTTTGAAGCAAAGTTCTTCGATTGACCTCCGTCGGATGTGCGGTCAATACCAACTCAATGTCCAAATCTAAGATGCTCTGATACAGTTCCTCTGAGTTCTGGCCACTTTGTAAAAGTGCCTCTAGCACTGCACCAGAGGAACCAGGCTGAGCAATATTGTCTTTCATATAGGTTCGACGGCGACGAATGCGATGATGCTGCTCAGCAATGTTCGCCAACGAAAGAAACTGTGAAAAAGCACGGCAAACAACTTTGGCTTCGTCGGTAGGCAGTGCACTGAGGTAACTGGTCAATGCATTCCATGATTCTGAGTCACCTTGCCGTGCCTGTTTTGCCAAATGCCGAATGTGTTCAACTTGTGCAAACCGTTGTGCGCCTTCTTGCTGTGTGATAACATGTCCAAGCAATTGACCGAGCAAACGAACATTGTCGCGGAGTGGTTGTTGAGTATCCATACTGTTCCTCGAAGTTTTACGCTTCTATAGTGGCTGCACAGTCCATTGACTTTGAACGGTATGTGACAGTCTGGTGGGAGTTGATCTAAATCTGTATGTCCTATATGAAGTTTGTTTATTTGTTGATTGCCATTTTGGTCACTGGTGGATGTCGGGTGTACCAAAGGGGAGAGGCTTCTTGGTATGGACGGAGTTATGCTGGTCGTCCGACTGCAAGTGGAGAAATCTTCCGGCCTTGGAAACGAACTGCAGCGCACAAAACACTACCACTTGGTACCGTGGTTCTTGTGACCAATACCCACAACGGGGAACAAGTTTGGGTCAAAATTAACGACAGAGGCCCCTATGCCAAAAACAGGATTATCGATTTGTCACGCAAGGCCGCACGAAAAATCGACATGCTTGACTCGGGTGTCGCACCCGTTGAGATCAGAGTGATCAAATGTGGGGGCGCACGAAAAGAATGTCGACCCCAAAGAAACTAGCCAGCCACGAGAGTTCGTAAAGACTGATTTACAGCCCACTTGGCCAATATTGGACGGTTGATTTTGGCATTGTGTCGCACATCGACCGGAAAAGAATCATGACATAAAAAATGGATGATGCCCGTTGTCCGTTTGCTTTGCTGAGACAACACATACAACTCAGAAACCATTTGGGCATCAATGACTTGACCATGTTCGAGCTCTAGGATGATAACCGCTTGTCCGTTAACCCCTACCAAAGCAGAACGGAAAACCTTTGGATGGCGGTTAAAAATGGCTTCACAGGGCACTGGAAACAGGGTTTCACCATTCGTTAGTTTAACTCGATGCGCCTTTCGACCACAGAACCACAGACGGCCTTGTGGGTCTAAATAACCCACATCTCCCATTCGGTGCCATATCACATCATCCTGTGTGATTTTGGACAACTTGGTCTGCTCTGGTTCCTCTTTATACTCAGAGGTCACCACGGGTCCAGAGACACAAATCTCGCCAATTTCTCCCTGTTTCAGCAACACCACATCTGACCAGTTGGAAATGGCCTTGTCCGTAATTTCAACGATCGAAACTGTCATGTTTGGTGCTAACTTACCCACACATGTCCCAAGCCCTTGATCTGTTAATGCAGCTGTTTCGTTGATTATCTCGAAACTGCCAATGCTTGCCACAGGCAACGACTCGGTTGCGCCATACGGTGTAAAAACCTCGACACCTGGTTCCAAGATGTGTTGAAAATCTTGGTGCAGGGCCGGTGGGATTGGTGCACCTGCCGAAAGAATGCATTTGAGGCTGGGAAGTTTGATTTGGTTTTCAAGACAGTGACGGGCAAAAGCCTTCCAGAGCGAGGGACTGGCAAAAGCTGAAGTGCACCCTTGATCAGTGATGGCTCGGATGAGCTTTTTGGGGTCGGCCTGAGCAGGTTTGGTGGGGTCCATGTCAGGGATGACAACTGTCATCCCCATGGCCAGTGAAAATAAACCAAACAGTGGGAAACAGGGCAAATCGATCTGACCTATCTTGAAGCCATACATTTGCTGAATGTGCTTGGTCTGCGCTTCAAATATACCATGTGTATAACGAACGCCCTTGGCAGGGCCTGTTGAACCAGAAGTAAAAAGAATACTGGCTTCATCATCGCGGTGTGTGGCCTGAATGGGGTGCAAGTCTCCGCCTTGTTTTACCAATGCTTCGAGCGTGGTACCACCCCACAACCAAGCTGATCCACCGACAGTGACTTTGATTTTGAGGCTCTTAAATTTACTGGGAAAAAGGCGAGTCGCAAGCATTGCTTTGGGTACTCCCACCATTGCGACCGGTGCAATGCGCTCTACACAGCTGAGTAAGCCTGATCTTCCCATTCCAGGATCGATTAAAACCACAATCGCTCCAACACGATACAATGCGAAGATGATGGGCATGAAGTCGAGAGACAGCGTAACAAATGTACACACTCGGTCTCCTTTCTTTATACCTGCCCGTAAAAAGGCTTGCGCATAGGTTGTGATCCGCTCCTGAGCTTGCTGAAAGGTGAGTTGCGTGTACTGAATGTCTCCTGATTGAGTTTGGCCACTTGGATAGACCAATGCGCGTTGAAACGGATACTTTAGTGCATGCTGATTGACCAGATCTGCAATGTTAAATTCATTTGTATCCATTTCTCTCTCTCAAATTAGCGTTCCCAGATTTAGGGTACATCCAACCACGGCTTTAGAATTTCAAGTACTCTATCAGGCGCATCTTCCATGACATAATGCCCCACATCAGTCCATGCGTGAACCTCTGCATTTGGAAAGCGAGCCATCCACTCTTGTCTGAAGTTTGGGGTAAAGCAAAAGTCATCATCACCCCAAAATATGATCATGGGATGCGAACTAAACCGTTCAAGACCCTTCTCGACTTCACACAATACAGAATAAGATGGATGGCTTTCCTGAAGTGGAATATCCTCTACAAAACGAAGTGTTGCAATGCGGTTTTGCCATGAATCATAAGGGAAAACCAATCCTCTTTTGACCATTGGGTCAAGTCCAACAGCTGATGCTCGCCAGGTGGCTACCCCAGCAAAGGCATTAAAGCCACGAACAGCAAGTGCCCCAAAACCAGGAATGCGGCAACTTGCAATTGAAAGGGGTATTTCTTGAGAACGAAATGCAGCAGTGTTGGTGATGATGAGCTTTTGGATTCGGTCCGAGAGGCGGGCTGCCATACCCATTCCAATCGCTCCTCCCCAATCATGGACCATTAGATGGATATTCTTCAAATTTAGGTGTTCGACCAATGTGCATAGATTGTCTATGTGATCACCCAGCAGATAGTCCCAATCTTGAGGCTTATCGGACAATCCACACCCAATGTGATCCGGTATTACAACACGGTAATGACTAGAAAAAGAGTCGATCAAACGGCGCCAATAAAAGGACCAAGTCGGATTGCCGTGAACGGCCAAAAGGACTGGTAAATCTTTGCTTCCCTCATCGAGGTAATGCATTTCACCACCGGATACTGACAAGCGCTTTCCTGTCCACGGATATAATTCTTTAAGCCATTCTGGAATAACAGCTACCATTCAACCCCCATCATCATCACATTAAGTCCACTACCTATGCCCATCAGTGCAGCACGCTGGCCATTTTTGATTCGTCCTTGCTCAACCAGTTTTGCCAAAGTCAACGGAACACCGCAGGCACCAACATTGCCATTGTCAATGTACAGGCGAAGTGCTTTGGTTGGCTTAATATTAAGTGCTTGTATGACCGCATCATGATTGGCACGGCCCACTTGGTGGAGTGCAAACTCTGCCACATTGCTGGCGGATAGACCAAGTTTGTCATTGGCTTCGATCCAAGTCCGTTTGGCAAGGGCAACACCTTCAGACAAAAGTTTGGTTGGATCCGTTGTCATCTTGGTCGGCGTTCCCACACACAAATGACTCCACTCTGTGGCTGCTTGGGTCACGCCGCCCGTAAAACGATGCCGGCTAGAAGCCAACTTCTCATTACATAAGAGCATTGCCACCCCTGCAGACCCAAGTGTCAGAGTGGCCAGATTGTCTCGAAATTCTCTCATTCCAGCATCGGGATGCTGAAGCCGTTCGATTGTTGCTTCGGTCGGTAAACGAGAACTTTCACCGGCCACAACCAATGCCGCTTCAATGCGTCCCAATTCGATCTGATCAGCCACAGCCA
>JAYYJC010000045.1:0-10000 GCA_036146655.1 Myxococcota bacterium
TCATGCCTGTCAAAAATCCAAGACAGGCGTTTCCAACATCAAAGTTGGTGCATTGAGAGGATAGACCTAATTTTCCATGAACAAGCGCTGCAACGGATGGTTCAATATAGTCTTTGCATACCGATGTACTGACAATGGTATTGATTTGCTCAGGTCGAATGGAAGTGCTTTTGAGTGCTTCTTTGGCAGCTCTGGTGGCAACATCAGAAGGTTGAAGTGTTCTAGGCCAAAATCGACGAGCACGGATCCCAGTGACGGCCTGTAACCAACCCGGCTTTATTCCCATGCGTCTGTACAAAGGAGCGACCTGTGCTTCAATTTCAGAAGTCCGCACCTCTAGTTCAGGAAGTACATACCCAAGTGCCTCAATGTAAACATTCTTGTAACGCATACCATAGCTCAAAATGACGCACTTTCTATCCGATTATGGCCAGTGTCGCCACCCATCCGGAAGAGTGTTTACAATAATGGGCCGTTGACCTGTCTCGATATACCGTTCAACTGAGTCCATGGTGGCATGGAAATCAATCCCCGCCGACACCGATTTCTGTTTGGAAACTTTCAACCTTGCCCTTTTCAGAAGTTTACGGGCTTGTGGCGTTGATTTCATGTCCCATTTGAGACAAGATGCCGCACCAAGAATTAACCCTTGAATTAAATTGGCACGGTCAAAATCTTGTCGATGGAAATGCCACAACCGTTCCAGAACTTCATGAGCCTCCCACATGTAGTGGTTATCGAAGAGGTCAAGTCCATAACCCCACAATTGACAACGGTTTTCTTGTGTTTCAGGGTCAAGCAAAACTTGGCCAAATTGATGGCAATTTTCATTCATAATGGGATGAGGGTTTCGTCCGGGAACATACCGATAGGCAGGAAATTCAATTGAGACCCGTCTGACTGGAGATCTGTGCCTGTATTGATTTGTAAGCATGTTTAGCTCTGAATACCCAAATAGATTATGATATGATTACTCTATCACCTTTTTCATTGTTGAAAAACCATGGCAAGCAACAAGCCAACTTACCTGAAGCCAAAGATAAAGACTGCGAACCTGTCCGCACTTATTCGCCATCGCATCAATGCGGACAGAGAGTACCCAGCGACCATACACATCGATGCAGATGGCGTGGTTGCGGCATACCTTAAACCACCCATACAACGGTTAATTCAGCAAGAGCATGCTGATTTGGACATCGGCTCTAAAATTTCTTTGCCTGGTGAAACCATTGCTCCGGGTGCTTGGGTTCTCATTCAATACAGAAGTAAAAAATGGCAAATCACTTCGGTTCTCGATGAGGAAAGCTACAACAAGCAACTTCATCGAGAGGTATCCAAAAGGCTAATGGCCGAAAGCATCGCTTTGACAACAGACCTATTTCGAGATGGCTCACGAAGACGGTTGGAGACATTATTTTCGTTGCCAGAAACAAGTGATACGCCTTGGGCTGTTCCAGGGCGGATTAAAAACGGACAAACATTGTTGTCCCGTCGCATCATGAGTTATTTTTCAAAGTCGGGGGGGGCAACAATAGACCAAGCCCTGCGAAAAGGGATGCCGAAAATTGAAGACTGGGGGTCCGGTCCTATTTTATTTGGTGTGTATCCGTCAGAAGACCCAGATGTTTTCTCTTCAGTGGCCATTCCGGCTGAAGAGCACCGACTTTTGGTTGACAGTTGGGATGCATTGCTCAAGTTGCCAAGCAGTCCTGGCAATTCCTCGGAACATCTGGTTGAATCAGGCGATGAAGTCGAAGAAAAACAAGTCCTGAGTGAAAGTGGCCGGCTCAAGCGTTCAGACTTTGCAGTTATCACTGAAGCGCCATCTACCTTCCAGCCGCTTCCACTGAAACTCTCTGCCATCATATCGGCTTTAAAGTTACCCATGCCTGCTCAGCCACTGACGGAATCAATGTCCACATTGGTGGCTTGGACAGAGGCAGACCATCCAGCCTTGTCCGAACGCAGTACCGACTTCTTTCTAACGCTTCTTGCTGATGGCTCTCCAGTTCGCCCCAACGCAAATATTCCCAAGCTGTGGACGGAGTGGCATCGCACCAGCAACCCCATCGCTCAGCTGTGCACGATGGTGGCATCTGGAGAAGAGCCAGCAGCCATTCGTTCACTGGTTGGCAGAACGGCACCTGGACATGATGTGGGTTCAGCATTGGCAGATCATTTGTTGCTGCGCTGGAGACGCCAAATTCTCAAAAAATATGAGCCCGACATTGAACCAGAAATATTAACGGTTGACGAAGAAGCCCCCACAATTGTTGACCTTAGACTTGCAGTCCGACATCGGGGACTATGCGTAGCCGATGTGTGGCTTGATCGACTGTTCTTGGCGCTTGGAACAGCACGAGACCTCAGTATTCCTCTTATACTGGTGGGCAATGTCAATACGAGCATTTGCATTTTAGAGACCATTCTTAAACCAGCACTAACAGGCTCTAGAAGCACAATGGTTAGTCTTCCGAAGAAGCGTAGCCAGATACTCGGCCGAATAAGTTTGGGGGATGACATCTTCATCCTTTCACCTTTTGCCAAAGCCATTCGAAAGGCCAGCCGTTATCGAAAAGAAGCACCCAGTGGTTATTGGTCGCCCTATTTCGTTGTGGTCAAAAATCCCAATCGGCATATCCACTCAGATGTCCTCCACACCATTTTACAACAAGCAAGCGGCAGTGATGGGGTCATGCTTTACACTGAAGAAGACAATGAACGATGGCTGCAAGAATATAAAGACCTTCAAACACAAGAAATTACTGACTTTATTCAGAATGAGCGTAGAGAACTCTTAGAATTATTTTTTGAGTCCACTGCAATCGGCAACCGGATCCCCGAAAAAGCAAACCGCCTATTCGCATCACACAATCTGTCTGTTGTCTTGTGTGTAGATACGAAGAACAAAGCCCAAAGCTATGATGCACTTAAGCATGGCTTGGTTTTGTTTACGCCAGACATTGACATCACTGAACTCCAAGACACAGCGAAACAACGAAACGAAACACTCAAGTCCAACTTGTTACCTGATTTTAATCATGATGAAAGGGGTTCATGGGAGCGATATCCCAAATCACGGCAGCAGATACTGGACATTTTGAGAATATTATCCAACTGCAATTTGTCACTTGATGCTGAACTTGCTCAGCATGTTTCGACATTCCTTGGGCATGCCGAACTGTGGGGACTACCTGATGATTACTTTATCACTTCTCATGTGTTACACACTATGATCCTTCCGCGCATTGAATGCCGTGGAGATGAACTCATCGGACCACTAAGAGATGTCTTGGCCCTTAATTATGTTTCACCTGACTTACAAAAGACCATTTCTACACTCATCAACCGATGCCTTCAGTTTAAGCATCAAACCATCAGTGGTGCCATTCGCTAAGCCCGTTGAGCAAAAATTATCATGTTCCGGGGCGTAACTGATGAGTCACAAAATTGTTTCAGTTCAACCTTTAAGCCCTGTTCAGCCAAGTAAACTGCTCGATCTAGATTGATCCACAATTCAATGCCTCTTCTGAAGGGCGCATGGATCATTCCAAGACGGCGTGCTTGGTTCGCCTGTTGTTCCCCAATTTCAAGAGCGCAACTGTAATTCAGACCACTGGGTAGCTTTATCTGTACTTTATCTGACACAACCGCACAAAAATCCTCGAAATCCAGATAAAAAAAACGCCTGGGAAAAGAGGGTAAAACAGGTGCAGGTTGCCTTGCCAACTGAAACAAGGCTTGAAAAGCCAGTCGATAAATTAATTGTTGATGTCTTAGCAATCGCCGTCTCTTTCGAAGATTGTGCTCGAGTAAGGACGGCAGTCTCATGCTGTGTTTGGTCAAACCTATGTCCATTCGTTGCCCTGGCCTTGATAAGGGTCGCCAATCGTTCGGTTGTTTGTGATAACAACATGGAGCCAAGGCAAATACATCCAACCCACATTTTAGTCCATAGTGAATAGCTTTGTCTGTAAGCTGTCCGCAGGCATGAAGAGCCATAATGCCATTGGGAGACAATGAGGGCATCGGAAGCGGATCCTGCAGGACATCAGCACAACAAAAACAAATGTTGTCTGTTTCTTGTATTAATGATTTACCCGACTCACACAACCGACTGTTTCGTTCAAAAACCAATCCACTCACAGTGCGCTGTGCCGCAAAAGAACGGATAAGGTGCCCTTTCCCACCACACCAATCAATCCAATGAGAGACACCTGATGACAACAACGCTCCTTGGATAAAGGCATGAATCTGAAGCCATTTTCTTGCTTTGATGTCTTTAGGCCGTGTGATCCAATCTGAAACCGTAACAGTTTCGAGTTTCACTAGCCGTGTTTCCTCTTCAAATAGCCGTTCCCAAAAAGAATTCTTGATTGGAAGCAAATGGGCTTCTCGTTCATAGGCATTAAACACAGAGTCACTGAGATTACACAATTGACCTGCCAATTCAGGATGTAAGTTCACCCATGACATTTGTTGATTTAAAAAAGGTTGCGAACGCCACAAAACGCGGTGTTCCAACAACCAAAGCGACAATTCTTTAAACCGATGAAGAAGACTTTTCTGTTTCACCCCAACCCTCAATCCAAGCAAGCTCAAGAGCATGCGCTGCCTCGGCTCCAACCAAACCGTGAAGCTCAAAATGATGTACTTTTTGACGCTTGCTCAAACCATGCCGATAGGTCTTGTCATAATACTCAAGAACCAAAGCGATTGCCTTACTTAAGTCGTTGGACTGTATCGCAGCTTGTGCAATGGCAGTATTCTCGGGTCCTAGGCGACGGCTGATCTTTGAGGTACACTCTAAAAGCAGGTTGGGATCTGCCTCACCATACAGTTCCGCCAGCAAGTCAATTCGAAATTGAAGTGGCCGAGAGACATACAAAACGGGCCGAATACGCATCTGAGTCCAAAAGACTGGCGGTATGGCACGGTGACCAATTAGTTTGGATTCATCTTCAATCCAAATTGGAAGTTCAGGGTTGAGACCAAAAAGTCGATGGCCAAGTTCATTTTCAAACTGACTCTGAGTCGGCTGCGGGGCCTCTAAAACACCACCAAAGGCAGAGCCTTTGTGGTTGGCTAATCCTTCAAGGTCGATGACCTGTGCCCCAATTGCCTTGAGCGAATGCAAAAGCTGTGTTTTACCCACACCGGTCAAGCCCCCAAGTACACGCAAGCTCCATGGTTTTCCCCAAAGTTTGTCAAGCCACTGACGATAACTTCGGTATCCCCCTTCAAGCACATACACATGCAACTGAAGTAGATTGGCCAGCCAAGCCACTGAACCTGAGCGCATTCCACCTCTGGCACAATAGATGAAGAGGCCACCTTCTTCTGACATATGGATAAGTGTGTGAGCGAGCTGTGCAAGACGGGGTCCAACAAAACCCAATCCCAATACCGTTGCATCCAACCGTCCTTCTGTTTTGTATCGGGTTCCCACCGCTGCCCGCTCTTCGTCCGTCATGAGAGGTACTGAAATAGCATGTGGAATATGGCCGTGATCAAACTCGGCCGTAGACCGAACATCGATCAAAGTCCCCTTCCATGCCCGCTCTAAAAATTCACCAATTGGAAGCTGTTCAGTCACCGTTACAAACGCCCGTTGGCTTGCAAGTGGGCTCGAATTAACCATGTGTCATCATCTTCTACGAGCACTTCGCCATTCAAAATCTGATGCTGCAATGCCAAAGCCTCTGAAGCCGCTTTTTTACCTGCTTCGACACCCGGTTGGTGATATGCGTTGATGCCAAGACGAGCGGCATAGAGAGTGACCGCACGCTCAAAGAGTGCAATCAAAGCACCCAGAGTTTTCGGGTTGAGTTCTTGAATAACCATGGTCAAAGATCGTCGACCAGCATCACTCAATGCATTTCGAGTTCCAACAAGGAAACCCATAAGGTAATCACCTGCTGTCACATTTGGCTCAACTTCTATGGATTCACCGTCTCGGTCTGAGAGAACACCAATGAAGTTGACAAAAAAGTCATCCGGTCCCTCTCGAAGTTGTTGGATGAAGGCATGCTGATCAGTTGATCCCTTATTTCCATAGACAGTCAAACCCTGCTGTCCCACTTCACCCTGCATATTTAAGCGTTTGCCCAAAGATTCCATGACCAGCTGCTGAAGGTACCGTCCAAATAGCATCAATCGATCTTTATATGGCAAGACCACCATCGATCGATCTCCTTTGGCGTTGCCAGCATGCCTCCAAGCTTCGGCCAAAAGCATTGCTGGGTTGTTGAGATCAAGTGTCCGAGTCCATGTGTCCATCACTTCCGCCCCATTCAAAAAGGCTTGCCAGTCGATCCCAGCCATTGAAAGGGGCAGCAATCCAACCATACCAGTAATCGATGTTCGTCCTCCAACCCACGACCAAAGCGGGAGTATCCCAAACCATGTTTCACGGGTGGCAAGCTGATGCAAAGCGGATCCCTCAACAGTGACCGCAATGGCCCGAGAAGGAAAATCAACAGATGCTCGCTCAAAATAGTGACGAATTTCAAGCATCCCATTGCGCGTTTCTTTTGTGCCGCCGGATTTCGAGAGTACGGCCACCAATGTTGAAACCGGATCGATTTGGGAAAACACCCGATCCATCCCATCGGGATCTGTATTGTCAATAAAGCGGATTTGCATCTGATCGTCAACTTGTCCAAGGGCATCCATTAAAAGTTGAGGACCAAGAGCGGATCCACCAATTCCCACCATGACCATCGTCGTAAAGCCTTGTTCTTTGGCCTCTGCCACAAGGCGACTAAGCGAGGCCCAACTTTCAGAAATGGCCTCGGCCACCTCATTGGGTCCGATGGAGGGATTGCGTAACCAGTAATGACCCACTTGACGGCCTTCGTCTGGATTGGCAATTGCACCAGCCTCTAAGTGAGTCAAAAACTCAAAAGCAAATTTCCACTCGTCAAGTCTAATGGATGGAATGCCCATTCGTTCGATATCAATTGTAATTCCAAGTTCAGAGTGTGCCGTTCTCATTATCGCCCCTTTTTGATTGGCAGATTAGTATCTTAGAATGCCCTTAAATTCAAATAATTCCTGAGTTGACTATGAATCCTTTGCGCCGAAAACTTGTTCTTGCCACTTGGACCCCTCCCAAAGAAGGAAACATCTATGGAAAATTGACATTAGATACCACCCATGCAGAGTCATATCTGAAATATCTTCGCCAAAAAACCGACCAAAAAGTAACGCTGACTCACTTTATAGGGCGAGCCATTGCAGAGGCCATTTCAAGAACACCAGATGTCAATGGCTACATTCGTTGGGGGAAGTTTATTCCACATCAGAGTGTGGATGTGTCTTTTTTGATCGCCCTTGACGGTGGCAACAATCTTGCAAATACAAAGATTGCCGATGCACACACAAAAAGCCTCGTAGAAGTCGCCGCTGAACTTCGGCAGGCAGCCCAAAAGAGCCGTTCAGGAGAAGACGAGTCGTTCAATAAATCTCAAGACAGCCTTCGTTGGATGCCGAGTTGGTTGATCCGACCAGTTGTTTGGCTCACGGGCTGGCTAACCTCATCACTCGGGGTCTCTGTCCCTGCACTTGGGCTCGAATCATTTCCTTTCGGTGTTTGCATGATCACCAGTGTCGGTATGCTTGGACTAGACGAAGCATATGCCCCACACACGCCATTTGCTCGAGTTCCAGTGATTGCATTGATCGGTGCATGTCAAAAGCAGCCGGTGGTCATCGACGATAAGTTAGATATTAGACCCCTTCTCACATTGACAGCCACGATTGATCATCGATATATCGATGGCAGTCAAGCTGCAAACCTTGCGAAAACCATTCGACACGCATTCAAGGAGCCTTGGATACTCGATGGCCTGTCGGAACCTCCAAAAGACTGGCTACAAGAATGACCACTTCTGACAACCATCTTCGCATCCAAAGTGTCCTAATTCGATACTTTCAAAAACTAGATCCAAACATCCAACTTGAAGACATAGAAGATGAAGACGGTGCTGTGGTCTTATTTGGTGCCATCAACACCGACATTGGTTTAATACGGTTTGGGAGTTGGCTACACAGCGACCCAGATCGAATGGTGTTTTATGTTTACCACCCCATTCAGATCCTTTACAGTGCGCGCGTTGCCGTGATGGAGTTGGTTACTCGGCTCAACTATGGGCTAACTTGGGGATGTTTCGAAATGGACATGGGTGATGGAGAACTTCGATTTCGGGTCGGTCTACATATGGATGGTTGTAAAATTGAGCGACAGCTCATACATAACGCCATACACCATGGAATAAGCACACTGTTGTATTATCACAGTGCAGTGTCGTCTCTTTTATATGACAATATGTCTCCTGAGCAGTCCTTGGCTCTATTGGAAGACTCCCCCTCAGAGTTACACAAAAGGGCATCACAACCAGAAGAAAAAAACGACTCTTAGACCATCTGAGCAAAGATTGAAATCAAAGCTGTCATGCCACCAAAAATAGTCAGCAAGAAAACACTCAGTCCAATAGAACCCATAAAACCGAGAACCAACAACGCAAGTAAGAATTGCTCGACCATGTGGATCGGCGCCTTGATAGAGGCTCGCTCAAGTTGCCAATGCGTATACTTGTAGGAAATAAAGGTCAACCCTGAAAACACAGTTGGGACAATCACAATGCTCCAGAATGGGGTCAGTGCAGAAAGAACATATCCCCAAATCGCAGTGGTCCAATACAACAGCCTTAGAGACCACCGTGTGACAAAATATCGGCTGCCATCACAATACTCAAGTGCTGGATCAATGAGATGCGCCCTCAATAGGATGGCATGTCCAAATACCATTAAGGGGAGTGCAATCATCAGAGCAGGGACTGTTACAATCCCAAGGAATGGGACAAGAGAAAGTGTACTCAATGTGGCCACAGCCAAAACAGGAGGCAACCCTCTTTTGAGGATCTGATGGTGGCTGTGAGTATGCTGAACTTTGGTGGACAACAAGTCCGTTGCGGTCATCAACGAAGACATCTACATTCCTTGGTTTGATCAGAAGAGACGGTTTGGTAACGCCTCAAGACATGCCGTAAGGACATATTAGCTGTCAACAACCTGAATATCAACACCGATATCGAACGAGTCGAATTGTTCTCGGTGAAGTCCACCATTCTGATTTTGATGGACAATGGAATCCGCTAAAACCTCAGATGAAATGTAATCGCAGTGACTGTTAACAGCTGATTGAATCAGTTCGTCTGTTGAAAATAAAACAACAGAAATACGATCACTAATGTCTAAACCCGTGTCCTTACGCAATTGCTGAATACGACGAATGAGTTCCCGAGAAATACCTTCGCCTTTTAAGGATTCATTAATCTCTGTATCCAATGCCAAGAGCAGGCCATCCTGCGTTTCAATTTCGACATCTTCCTTAGCTTCGCGGCGAACAATCACATCTTCGAGACCAATGTCCTGATCCAGCACAGTGACACATTGACCCGCCTGTAAATGGGCCCATTCATCTCGACCAAAGGCCTCAATGGCCTGAGCAGCTGACCGCATTTGCTTTCCAAATCGCCGTCCAAGTGTTTTAAAGTTTGCCTTGAAGCTCAGTGTGCTCAAATCCGCATCGCTTTCCTGGACCAAAACGGATTTGACATTAAGCTCGTGAGCAATCAATGCGGACTGCGCACTGAGTGCGGCTCTCACCTCTGGGTCGTGGTGAACCAAAGTCACCGCAGAGAGCGGCTGGCGTATCTTGATTCGAACCCGTTCACGGAGCGCTCTTCCCATACCCACTGCTTGCCGTGCAAAACGGATTTGGGCTTCAAGGTCCGTGTCAATCCAAGCCGCATTGACCTCTGGAAAATCACAGAGGTGGATACTGTCCTCTGAGGCCTTTGCCATGCCTGTTTCGACGGCCAAATGCTGATAAATCGCTTCAGATAGAAAGGGGAGAATGGGCGCAAGAACTTTCGAAAAGCTCACAAGTGTTTCGTACAGAGTGGCATAGGCGGAAGCCTTATCAAGGCGGGCC
>JAYYJC010000046.1:0-10000 GCA_036146655.1 Myxococcota bacterium
TCTGGATCAGAGACACTTCCCCAGAACCGACGGCGAGACAGACGAATATACCAGTTGGTTAAGTCATCAATAAAACTCAAAACGGCCGGAATGACCTTATACAGGTAGTAGCCACTCATTTGGGTATCGGCTTCCTGAATCAAGGACTGAAGAGTCGAGAGCAGCCAGCGATCAATCTCAGGCCGTTGGGACACAGGTGGCGTCGCAACGCCGTCAAAGCCAGTCTTTGGATCCCAACCATCCAGATTGGCATATTGAGTAAAGAAAGACCACGCATTTACCAAAGGCAGCAGTGTGGTTCGTATGACATCCTTGACTCCCCCCTTTGTAAACCTCAGAGGTTCAGCACGGACCACTGGAGAGTTAATAAGGTAGGCACGCAGCGCATCGGCTCCAAGTTCCTCAAGCACCTCTTCGGCAGGTGGATAGTTCTTTTTAGACTTGGACATCTTGGAACCATCTTCCGCCAGTACCATGCCATTAACGATGACATTTTCAAATGGCGGACGCTCAAATATGGCTGTTGAAAGGACCAACAGTGTATAGAACCAGCCTCGAGTTTGATCAAGTCCTTCCGCAATAAATTGTGCAGGAAAATTGTCTTCAAACTGAGACTTGTTTTCAAATGGATAGTGCTGCTGAGCGTAAGGCATTGAGCCAGACTCAAACCAACAATCAAAAACATCTGAAATACGTTTTTGAGTACCACCACAGGACTCACATTTGAGTTCGAGATGGTCAATTTTATGGGGATGAATGTCAGGAACTTTCCCTCCAGTCAAAGCCTCAAGTTCTTCGATAGAACCAATGCATCGTTGGTCGCCACAGTCAACGCATTTCCAAACAGGGATGGGCGTTCCCCAAAATCGGTTTCGAGACACATTCCAGTCTCTGGCCTGAGACAACCAGTTGCCGAAGCGCTTACTCCCAACTGAGCCTGGCACCCAATGAATCTGTGCATTGTTGGCCATCATTGCTTCTCTTAACGGTTCGACCCTTACAAAAAGTGCAGGGACTGCTTTGTAGATAAGTGGCGTTTCGGATCGCCAGCAGTAGGGGTAGCTGTGCTGAAGCGTGTCATGGCGCACAAGTCGACCATTGGCTTTGATCATTCGAATAATATCAGGGTCAGCCTCTTTAATGTTCCGCCCTGCAAAATCACGGACCTCGGTAATGAAATTACCCTCATCAGTGACAGATTGAAGCACGCCAATGCCAGCCTCTTTGCAGGCATTAAAGTCATCTTCACCGAAGTCCGGCGCCATGTGTACCAAGCCAGTCCCGTCTTCTGTCGTCACATGACCACTGGCAATGACAGAGTAAGCGGCGTCAGAGACGGTTTCGACAAAATAGTCAAAGAGAGGCTGGTAGCGTTTGCCCAAGAGCGTTGAGCCTTTGAAAGTCTCAAGGATTTCTGCTTTCTTCCCCAAAACCGCTTTGAGACGCGCCTTGGCGAGAATGAAAATGCGTTCGTCGCCCTCTTTTTTGGCTTTGACATAATCGATGTCTTCACCCACAGCGATGGCTAAGTTTGACGGCAGGGTCCATGGAGTTGTCGTCCAAATTAGAAGATGCGCACTGTCATCCACAAGGGGCATGGCTACGGTGACGGCAGGATCTTGCACATCACGATAATCCATATTGGCTTCAAAGTTTGACAGTGCGGTTGACAGTCGCCAAGAAAACGGCATCACCCTAAAGTCCTGGTACACGAGACCTTTATCCCAGAGTGTTTTAAAGACCCACCAGACACTTTCCATAAAGGAAGGGTCCATTGTTTTGTAGTCATTGTCAAAGTCAACCCAACGCCCTAACCGGCCGACAATTCGCTCCCATTCTTGCGTATACTTAAGAACATTTGCACGGCAGGCTTCATTAAACTTTGCCACACCGTATTCATGAATGGAAGTGGGCCCAGAAAGCCCAAGCTCCTTTTCCATCAACATTTCAATCGGAAGCCCGTGAGTGTCCCATCCAAATCGACGTTCGACTCTGTAGCCTTTCATGGCCCAATAACGAGGGACGATGTCTTTGAGAGTCGAGGCAACCAAATGACCATAGTGCGGAAGCCCTGTTGCAAATGGGGGTCCATCATAAAAGACATAAGACTTGTCAATGCTGCGCTGAGTGATTGACCGTTGAAATGCATTTCGCTCGGCCCATATCTTTAGAACCTTTCGCTCAAGCTCAGGGAAAGACAAATTGGATGAAATGCTGGAAAATGAACCCATGACGACCTCTCATAAAATTCGTTCACTCGAAGGGGCTAACTAACCGATTTTCACACATGGGGACACTGTGGAGGCACTGAAACAACAAGCGCTGGGTATCTTTCTGTGCTTATGTTGAAAATATTCAATTTTTAGCAAGATAAGATACCAATCAATTCTTGCAAACAGTCTGGATTAGCATCAAAAAATGAATTAGCTAATGTGCCATCAAACGGCTCAACTAACAAGAATATACAGCAGTAACTAGCCTCGAGAGAGAGGAATGCGTCTTCGTGTAGCCAGGACACCAAGCAATCCTACGAGCAGCAAGACAATTGTTGATTTTGATTGAGAAAGATGTGCTGCATGACAGCCCGTCTCAGAAGAGATTTTGGTGCTTTCTGAATTGACATTCATAAATTCGACATCTCCAAGATCTCGATCAGGGCCTGCAGCAAGCAATGCCATTTCTCGCTCGTCGATGGAAATGACTTGATTGCCATCAAGATCCTGGAACAATGCCGATTGACGGCTGAGACTTTGAAAAGCGATTGGATTCGAGCTTTCTGAAATGACAATGTCGTCATTGCTTTGCCAATCCTCATGCGCATTGAGCCAACCAGCATCTCCAATTTCAAGGATAATTTCAAGAGAATCCGTATTAAACGAAGGACTGTAAAGTTCAACGTCGAAGGAATCAACCACAATTAGATGTGGATTGTCTTCAAAAAAATACCCCGAAATATAGATATCTTCGAATGTTGCGGTCATCGATGTCCATTGACCTGCCGGTAGGTCAAATACATCTTCACCAAGTAAGGTCATGTGCTGATTGTACACTTCGGTAAGTCTTTGACCATTGATGTCAACGAGTGCTATCTCAACCAAAACACCTTCCGTTCCGGTGTACCAAAAATCAGGGGTTTCGGAATCAGTACTTTCGCTCCCATTGTCTTCTTTGAGTTGTATGTCTGCAAATGAAGGGCGTGTTTGACTTGGATTACCAACGATGGTTCCCTCTCGCTCAATCGGAGCGCAAGCAAAGAGAGTAAAAAACATACTCAACATTAGGATTCCTTGCGCTGATTGGAAAGCGGAAAAAACTGGAAGTTGACTTGGCACGTTTGGTCTTTCACCTCATCATTAGAATCGCACATGTCGAGCATTCGAAATGCAAATTCAGACACTTCTTTTTTAATAATCGGAATAAGACTCTTTGGAATACTCACAGTTAGACCCATTAAATGGCGCTCATCTGGTGGAAAGCGTTCAACCGCCTCTGAGGCCAATCTTAGCATTTCTTGATGATACTTTTGTGCTGCAAGATCTAAAACTTCAACCGGAGTTGCAAGCGTACCTTCTGACAAGGTGATTGACCCATCTTCGTTTTGAATGAGCATCTGTAAGTCAGCTAATATAGCCAAGGCTTCTTTGGCCCGTGCTTCAGAGATGTTCGGAATAAGGGCTTGTGATATCCATTCTGATGAATACTGAAAATCAGGACGCAAAGCCAACTCGCGGATGGCCGGGCACTCCCAGCGAAGAATATATTGATAACTTTCACCTTCGAGGAGTCGAGCGCTGTGCTTGCGTTGTGCAGAAGCAATCCGTTCGTATGCTCGACGGCGCTCATCATCATCTTTGGATTGATCTAAAGTGACCATATCAACAAAAAAAGAGAACTCATCTTCATCAAGTGTCAGTGTTTTTTCAAATCGGTCGAGATGCTGAATGGTAATGTTGCGTCGACCGTCAATGATGTCTCTCAAAAAACTTGGGGAACTTTGCTGCATCAACCGTGAAAATAAACGATGGGAATAACGGCTATTTTCTTTTTTCTTTTCATCAAACCAATGTTGTAGAAAGTTTCGATAATTGATGAAATGGTAAATAGAATTGCTCATGACGCCCCAAAAAAATGAACGATTCAATTGTACACTTTCTCAAAGTGATGAGAGAGAAATACCGAAACTCAAGTGTACTGACAGGATTGTACAATTGGATACTATTCAGTTTAAAAGTACGCATTTTCCATGTTAATAATTTGTTAAGTAACTTAACATAGTGGGTAATCAGAGACCCTCAGCAAGTTGCGAAAATTAAACTCAAACACAGAAGTAGACAAATGATGTACAGAATATTTATTTATGTGCCGTGCTTTATCAAAACAAGACAAGCGTTGTTGTCTCATGTGCCAGAATACTGGCCATGTTCAATCTTGCTCGACATGAGCAAGCCACACATTAAATAATTCTGTCTAACTGAAATGGGCTTGTCATGTCGATCAAAAATAATGGAACCGGTATCCGACATTTCAAATGGTGTATATATGGCTCTGGACGCGCTGGTCAGGCACGGATGCAAAGCCTTTCACTGGAATTGGGTGCAACGGGAACACTCTATTCGGCCCGTACAAATGTATTAAATACCCTTCTTAGTACAAAGCGCTTTGATGGTGTGGTTATTTGTACAGAAAACCAAAGACATGCCACAGACATTCAGTGCGCACTTTCACATGGCTGCCATGTCATTGTAGAGTTTCCATTGGCGATGTCTGCGGACACCGCAAGAGAACTGTATGCCATGGCTGAAGCAAGACAACTCATGCTTCATTGCGAACACATTGGACTTTTGAAACCCAGCATTCAGTGGCTGCTCAAAACTCGGCCTGCACTTCGCAGCATTCGGGTCGATTTTCAGGGTGGACTGTATCGATGGCTGACCGAATCCTACCACCGCAAGACAATTGCTCCACTTATCGTTGGAAGACTACAAGTGCTTTGGGCCCTCTGTGGACCACTCTCCCTCAAACGGCTAAGTTATGTGGACGAGGGTGACGGGTTTTTATTAGATATTCAGTTCGAGAGTTCAACCGTCGAATCGGTCGAATTATCTGAAAAACGCCGTCCAAACATGAAAAGACAAAGCAATTGGCAATTTTATTCTGACCTTGGCAGTCCGCTCAAATTTCCATCCTTTAAACCCACACAATTATTTTATGAAGATTGGTGTGCGGCGATGGCGATTCTTTCAGGTGGCGAAACCTACCTCAAGAATTCGGATGTCATTGCAGTTTTAGCACTTTGCGACCATATCCAAGATTCACTCTAAGCACACAGGCTAATCCGGTAAAAAACAGCCGAAATACGCCGAAACTGAAACGCATCAGACATCATAGATAAAGTTTTTAATTAACCACTCTTAATGAAAGTCATTCAGGAAGTCTAATAACGCTAATTGGGTTTGCTTATCTCGATCGATTCGAAAAACCAAAACCGTGTGAAACAATTACATGTAACGCTTCTTTTCATATTGTTTGGGTGGGTTTCAACCCACCCGATTTTTTTTCTTTTCAAATGATTGCTTTGGGCTAGCCTTTATCATGATGCTATTTCTCTATTCACTTACACAGCCAGTAAAGGCGGAAACAGACATAACCGCTGAGCTTCGTTGGCAGGTGGTCAACGACACCGTTATGGGTGGGCGCTCAACAGCACAGATCAATACAGGCAAAAATGGGCTGCAGTTTTCGGGAAATGTTTCCCTTGAGAATAATGGTGGTTTTGCCTCAATTCGAAGCCAAAACGCCCTTCCTGATCTCAGCGAATTTAATGGCGTCACACTTCATGCTGCCTCCAAAAATTCGCAAAGCTACAAACTCGTTTTCTGGCTCAATCGAATGGGGCCACAGCTGTATTACAGCCTTCCGTTTCTCCCAACAGATGAGCCGCAAACATTTTCAATGTATGACTTTCAAGCTGTTTCCTATGGAAGACCTGTTTCAGCCCCACCACTTCCACAGCAGCTCAACAATGTTAGTGCCATCGGCATATTAATTGGCGACAAACAAGAAGGACCATTTACGCTAACCATCCGAAGCATCGCTCTCACGGAAACTGCGGAAGTTCCCAAGCCACCAACATCAGAAACACAAGAACTCCTGCGTGCTGTGATAGAAACGGGCGTACCCTTATTTAATGACGGAAATCCAGCAGCTTGCGCATCCGCATACCGAACGGCCCTCACCGCAATCCTTCTTCTGGATGGAGATGGTTTAGACCCAAAATACAAAACTCAAGTTCAGTCCGTACTGAGGCAAACCGAACAAATGGATGACCCTTCAGACCAAGCGTGGGCATATCGCTTTGTCATAGATTCATTGCTTATGGTTGACACGGTATCCGCTGACTCTGAATAATCGCCACAGCAAGTGGTCTAGAACAATGAAAACAGATTGGCCGTAAAATCGCATATTTTGTCGTATCGACTTCAATGCAGAACTGCGATAGCACTAACGCTCAACGAAGCCTTGGCAGGACTCGTCTTCTATGCTTAAGCGTTTATTACCGTCATAGCGCCAGATTACACTGCCCACGGTGTCGCCAAGTATCGATAAATCAATGCCTTCTTCCTCACACACATCTATCCCTCGTTCATCTTCAGCTTCTGGGTAGTCTCTTTCACAGCCCACCTCCTCCCATGTCACATCGAAATAAATGTCCTGAGCGCCATTGCGAACGGGCTGAGTTGCAGAAATGTCATAGAGAAAGTTTGCCGTAAAATCAACCTCATCTCCACTAATGAACAGCACCTCTGTGTATTGAAACAGAAGCCCGCCACTATAAACAAAAGATGACTCTGTGGCATTCAGCGCCAACTCAATGTTGTATTCTTCTTCCTCTTCACCACAAACGGCAGATCCGATGTAGGACCCGCTCAAATCACTGCTCGGGGTACATGCCCAAAATGGCAGTACAGCGAAAAAGAATAAGGCTTGCACACGCATTGCGATTCTCCTCAAGGCTTTTGTAGAACAACGACAATACCGCGAACCCACTGTTTACCTTCTTGTCGAAGTTTAACCCATTTTTCATCCAATATATTAAAGGGATGGTCTTTAAGGATCTTTTTTACATGACACATGCTGTGCTGAAATCGACCATTTGGACTTAGAACGACACCGTCTGAAGGCTCAGCTGTGGCTTCCAGTGTGAAGATACAAAGCCCAGACGGACGAAGAGCCGAAAATATTGCCGCCAAGACATCTTCCAGCGGCCCCAGGTAATTAAAGACATCTCCAGCTGCAAGCAAATCAAAATTAAAATGGGTGGTCAGAAAGATTTCAATGTCATTAATGATGAGCGAATCATACATTCCCCTTTGCCGTGCTTTCGCTATCATCTTTGGAGAAATATCGACTCCAATGAGATGATCGACGTGCCTTTTGAGCAGCGGACCCAGAAGGCCTGTCCCACATCCAAGGTCTGCCGCTGTGACTGATTTGCGCACATGGCGTGTCAACATCTCCTCAAAGATCTCAGGCACCTGATAGTTTAAGGTATGAAGTAAATGCTGTTCAAATCGCTCTGCATAATCATCAAAAACACCCCGTACATAATCTAAATTGACTTTTTTCGGTATTCGACCCTTTGAAGCGTCAAGGAAGTGTTGCGCTTGAGGTCGCTTTGGGTCAAGCCGAAGACAGTGTTCAAATGCAGTAGATGCCTCTGTGAGTGCATACCTTTCTAGCAGTAAGTGTCCCTTTTGAAGCCACAAATCGGGATCGTCGTCAGATCGAAGAAGATGATCTGTTAAGCGCTCAGCCTCATCTAAAAGGTCAAGTTCCGAAAGAACATAGACCATCTCTTTATTTAAAGCAAGGTCATCTGGGAAATAGCGCAAGCCTTCTCTACACGCCTCTAATGCCTGGTCATACAAACGCTGAGCTTGCAATATTTGTGCATACTGCACATAGACCTCAACCAACAATGGCTGAAGGCTAAGCGCCTGATCAAGCGCATCCAAAGCAGAATCCCAATCACTTACCGCTTTTCGTATCAGGGCAAGATTGATCCAGATAGAAGGGTCATGTGCATTGATAGACAATGCTTTTTGTATCCACTGATCCGCCAGACGAATCGATTGATTTGCTAAATGAATTCTGGCTTTCTCTGAGCAGATGGATGCAGACAGTTCATTGTGCTCACAGAAATGATTCATACACTTCAGTGCATGGTCGTATTGCTTCATAAGTCGAAGAGTCGTACACAGATTCAACAGTACTGATTCTTCGTTCGGCAATAGAGCGTGTGCACGGCTCAGAGTGGCTTTGGAGCCAGACAGGTCTTTTTTATAACGCAAAACGACCCCCAAATTAGAAAGAGAGACCGCATTGGTTTCTAGGGCGAGAGATTGTCGATAAAATGTGATGGCTTCATCGAATTGACGATAGTGCTGCTTAATCAGGCCAAGATTACCCAAGAGCCGTGCACTCGGGGTGCCCAAAGTAAAGGCATGCTCAAGAAAATATTTAGCCCGATCAAAATCACTCATTTGCCAATACAACATACCAATTAGTCTCAACGCTTCTGTATCTTTCGGATGAGTTTGCAAATGAGACAGATACAATGTTTCGGCGTGTTTTAATCTTCCTTGTTGGTGGCATTCAATGGCTTGACTGAGACCGTTCATGTCACCCCGTGTAACAATTTGTGTATGACAATCATAGCATCAAAATTTATCTCTAAAACTTGAGAAATCCAAAACTTGATTTCAAAATACCATCTGCTGGAACACATGGTTCATCAACTCAAATACGAGGTTAAGACCTGTTTCCAAGATTGAAAAGCCGTGAGACCCTAAAAATCAAGCTGGCCAGAGAAGTAACATTTCCAACGAATTGACGAATGAACAGACTTTTGGATTGGACCATAATAAGATAAAAAAAATCCCACTTATGGAACACACGATGAATGCTCTTCTCCCAATAGTGATGTTGTTGGCTGGCTGCGATGCATGGTTGTTTCGAGCTAATTTTGAGCCTGAACAAGATGCCATTTTATATGAAGCCGACAGCCTAAGCGAGGCACCGGTTTCGTTGAGTCAACTGAATGTTCTCAACTACAATATTAAATATGGCGGAGGCCGTTTGCTCTTTTTTTGGGAGTGTGATGGTGACCGTTACAATATGACAGAGGGAGAAGTCACTGCACATCTTGACGCTGTAATCGACTTTATCAACTGGCATGACCCTGACATCCTTTTGCTTCAAGAGGTGGATCGAAACTCTCTGCGTTCGGCCTATATCGATCAGGTGCAATATATTTTGGATCGCACTGAGCTAAACTATGGGGCATACGCAGCACAGCACCGAGTTGACTTCTTACCCACCGATGGCTTTGGTTACCTTGATTTTGGAAATGCCATTCTTACCCGCTGGCCAATCACGAAGGCCACCCGGATAGCACTTCCGCTGGTTGAGTCTTATCCAGCCTATTATCGCTATTTGTACCTCAAGCGCCATGTGCTCACCAGTCAAATCGAACTCCCCTGGAATGACACATTTTATGCAATCAATACCCATCTAGAAGCTTTTTCTGAAGGCAACACAAAAAAAGAGCAAATCGATGTTTTTCATGAGGTCCTGCTTGACCTTAATGACAAAGGGCATGAATGGGTAGCTGGGGGTGACTTAAATTCATTGCCCAAAGGCTCAGAAATGTGGTCTGATTTTCCAGATGACTGTCCAGGTCTATTTGAACCAGACGACTATTCTGGTGAAGAAGACTGGCTTGATCCACTCTTTAATGATTTCTCTTCAGCCATGAGTCTTGATGGTTATGCCACCGACAATAGCCAATGGTTTTCCTATACGGGAAATCCCAACAAAGGGTGGACTCGGACATTGGACTATTTATTTACCAACGGTGCGTGGGCCAACAATGGCGACAACAATTTGGTCATCCAATCGGTGACAAATGGCGGTTATGACACACTGATGCTTTCAGATC
>JAYYJC010000047.1:0-19273 GCA_036146655.1 Myxococcota bacterium
ATGCGCCAGTTCAGGCCACACTTGAGGTGTCTCAATGAATGGCTTTCTCATATGGCTTTGGTCGTCTCTTGCCAAGGCAGAACCAGAATATTCTCCTGTCCCATGGACCAAAGAACAAGCGCACAGTTTAGACAAAGGGGAAAAAGAAACAGGTATATTTGGACCGCTTCGGCTTGGTTTTGGCAAGGGTTGGGAGGGCAGCATTCAACCCGTTCTCTTCTTTTGGGCGCCAGGAGCGATGGTCAAAAAAGAATTGTGGGGAGAAGGAAACCATCAATTGGCCCTCAGTTCTGGCGGCGTTTATGCAGCACCTCTGCTCAACTTGTTGGCACGAGAAGGAATTGGAGGGGTGCTTGCCCCGGACATCGTTGTCCCAAAACTACCAAAGCTAAAACTCATCGGACACTATACCTTTCAACCCAACCAACATGGACTAAGCCTCTGGCAACGCCTCGATGTGGTTCCAGGTGCAGGTCAATACGATGATGCAGCTGTGCTCGATGAAGGCGGATTTCCTTACACCAGTATTGATGCGCCCATGGCATATTCGAGAACCGTGGTCTTTCGAAGTGGAATCGGCCTCCAAACAGGACTGATTTTTCACGGTTCCTTTGCAGCGCGGTGGCAATATGAATGCAAATCTGCCATATGGGTTCATCCAAACCTAGATGAACACCAATGGTCTGTCGAAGAACAATTAATGCTTCGCTTCCTACCCAAGCCAGACAGAGCAGTTCAAGTTGGAGCTGTGTATACGGTAAGCGATTTTCCATATGGGAGACAATGGCATCTATTGCCCACTTTAGATGTTCGTTGGTTTTGGTGAAAGCAGAACACAAATTGATGTGTCAAGTCAAATGGGACCCGACACGCAATTGAATTCAGCCTTTTGAAAGATGAAATACACTCATCAAAGTGCAAAAAAGCATTTAAAAATCAAAAAAAGGGAAGTGACACACAAACGTCGCTTGTCTTTACATGTCAAGTGCTTTTATTAATAGGGTCCCTTGAATAAACTTGTCTTGTCAAGCGTTGACATCACAACCTCTACCGTTGGAGATTTGCCATGAATGTTCTAGAAATATTTTCCTCACAGATGGGCCTCACACTCTGGACAACCGGTGTTTCAGCAGCATTATTTTTTGCATCAAGCCTATGCATTTACATGCTTCCATGGCAGGATAAAGCCCTTAGGCACACTCACGGTGCCATCCAAGACGCCTTTTCGCCATTAAAGGGGAGTAGTCTAAATTCAAAGCCGGATCCTCAACTGCTTCAATCCACTTAGGTCTATAGTGACTTACTCTTACAATCGTTTTGTCTTCACCTCCGACACCAGAAGATGACAAAAGAGTGTCAGTGACTTTTAAAAAGGCTAATTAGGAGATGATGTTTTGGCTCCTATCATGCATTTTAATCAAGAATCCCAATATCACATCAGATTGCTTTCAATTGGATTGTGATACAGGCTCACCCGTAAAATCCATTTCGGTTTTTTTTGAGCCAAATTTCATCGAGCTCAATGAAGAAGTGATTTGTCGCAGAAGTCAAATCTTTCCTTTTGCCTCTTCTCACTTTACATGGTTTCAAAACGGACAACTCTTAAGCGAAACCAAAGACAAACTCCTCTTATCTAGTCCACCTTTTCAATCGGGTGACCAGATAGAGTGTCATATTGAATGGCTTGAAAACTCCCTTCAGTATGCCACTGGCAGTGGTACGCTGGTGATTCCCTAAATCCAGAGAATTTAATTTTCAGAAGCATAAATTTTCGGCTATGCATACCATAAATACAAGTGGCGCTATCTATGTTTTTATTTTGTCTGCTGGCTTGCCAGACCCCCAAAGAAGACGGACCAGAACTTATTGTTCAGATACGGCCTGAAAATCCAAATGGCCAAGACACGCTCACCATAGAGCTACAGAGTCCTGGACAACTCACGCTCGACAGTCCGAGTGTCCAGTGGTTAAAAAATGGTTCTCCATATAACAATCCAACGGAGACACTAGACCCCTCGCATACACAAAAGGGTGACGAATGGTCAGTTAATGTTTTGGTCCAAACAAACAGCGAATCGCTTAAAGCATCCAGCGAAGCCGTGACCATTCTAAACACCCCACCAACCATCCAGCAAGTAGAACTGTCTCCCGTTGATGCCATTGCGGGTATTGACAGTTTGAACTGCACTGTCTTGGCCAGCGATCCTGATACAGATCCCATTGATATCACCTACAACTGGTTTCTCAATTCAGAGACATTTTCGGCCAGTGATTCTGAGATTCCAGCAGCTGTCACAGAAGCCGGTGAATGGGCCTGTCAAGTGAGTGTGTCTGATGGAACAGACGAAGTTGAAGAAAGTTCCAATACTGCGATGGTTGTTCAAGGTGAACCATTGGATGGCCCATTGATCAGCAACGGCGGATTTGAATTGGGGGATTTTACGGGTTGGACGGTTGAGGGTCCCTGCGAGGTTGTGGATATTCTCGATTACTTACAGCCAGCAGAAGGCGAATGGTTCGCCTTTGGTGGTGAACAAGATCACTGTACCTTGACTCAAAATATAAACTTGCGGGCCTTTGGATTCGATGATGAACGCATTGACAATGGACAACTTCGAGTCGAACTTTCGTCTATCTTGGCCAATTTTGATGTGGCTGACGACTTTGATGACCAAGTCACCGCCATGGTCATTTTCGATGATGGCTTTGGTTCAGAGTTGGGTCGAATAGAAACACTTATCGCTGGTTCTGGTCAATGGATGTTGAGAGAAGCCGAACGCCTAATACCACCGAACACAAGGGCACTTCAGTTCAGAATTGAAGGAGAACTCCGCATGGACAACATCAACCACAGCCACATTGATGATGTTCAACTTCAGATTTCAGAGACCAGTGAACGCACGCCCATTTTCACAAAAGCACCAATGTTGCAGGACTACCGTGTGGACGCAATGACCATTGTTTGGGAGACAGACAGCGCTGATCACACCCCTTATGTCGAATGGGGCCAAAGTGGAAATCTCGACTCAGTTCACTATAATATTCGCTCTATATGGGTCACAGAGTCTCATGTGGTTCATGTCGCTGAAATCGAAGGCCTTGAGATGGACACAGCCTACGATTATCGTGTTTGTGGTGCAGATCGATGCTCGGATGAAGCCACCTTTAAAACCGCACCACCAAGCACTTCTCCTGTTCGTATCGCTTGGATGGCAGACAATCAGGAAGGCGACCATCGCTTCCGGACCCATCTAGAACACATAGACTCACACGAACCCGATCTTTTATTTGTGGCTGGGGATCTACTTCAGTATGGAGATGAACTTGTCGAATGGAACACAAAATGGTGGGATCCATTGCAAACCAACTCATTTGCACAATATACCCCAACACTTATCGCACGAGGCAATCACGATCGAGAGCATCCCTTTGCCTACGCCTATACCCACATGCCAGAAAACGGCGCATGGTACCAGTTTCAATACGGTTCCGTCTTTGTCGTGGTACTCAACACCCATGCACCTGCAAACAACCAGAACCCAAACCGAGACCAACTGGTATACCTCACCCAGGCCCTGAGCTCGCCCCAGGCTCAGGCTGCAGACTTTCGGGTGGTCACATTTCATCAATCTCCCTACACCAACGCCACTCAACACAACACAACCGGCTGTGAGTCTTGTCGACAGTGGTGGGTACCTGTCTTTGAAGACTATGGCGTTGATTTGGTTATTTCAGGTCACTTTCATTCTTATCAGCGAGGAGAACAGAATGGGGTCACTTATGTCATCGTTGCCGGTGGTGGAAGTGCCCTACTCATTGACACCTTTGACAACTGGGATTTTATGACAGTTCAACAAACTTGGATGTACAGCATCATGGATGTGGTGGATGGTCAAATGACTTGGGAAACCTACAACCTTCAAGATGAGTTGATTGACGCCTTTCAGTTTACTGCCCGCTAAGATAGGAACAAACCCAACGAAAAAATTCCAATGACACTCGCAACCAGAGTGGCGACCGTCAATGACATCACTGTCGTAGGACGACGGTCCAGTGCCTTGAGATACCGATAACTCCAATGCTTGATCATGGTACGAGGACACACCACGCAAAATATTCCATTTTGAATGTCCTCAAGTTCCTTAAGCATCTCAACCGCACTTTGATGACGCAAATTGGGCTCAAGAGATAGGCCTTTGTGGACCCATGCCTTGTATTCAGAGGGCACATAGCCCTGAGCATGATGAAAAACACTGTCGATTAATTTGGGCTTATGAGAAAGTTTCTCTGTCATGTAGGCTTTGATATCATTTGAGTAGGGATGCCAATCATACAAAGACAGAAACTGATATGCCAAAGCGGCCACACCAAACAGATCCGCCCGTTCATCAAAATCATTCAAGGTCATTTGTTCCGGTGCCATGAAATTGGGTGTTCCTTTAATCCGAGTGCGTAAGCTCTGATTCAAGTCGTAGGCAATTCCCCAATCACATAAGTACACCTCTTTGGATAAACCAACCAAAATATTTGCAGGCTTAATATCACAATGCACAATGCTTTTTTTGTGAGCGGCCACCAAAACTCGAAGTAACTGGGAGACCATTTCAGCCCGTACATGAAATGGATACTCAGCATGGGTTTTAGGGTCACCCTCTTTAAGTCGATTGATGACTTTATCTAGGCTTTCACCTTCCATGTATTCCATGATGACTCTAAACTGTCCATCGTCATCCAGCCCGATATCATAAATGGTCGGAGTTCCTGGATGTGCCACACGGGCACCCAGAGCTGCTTCATTTTTAACATTTTCAAGTACCACAGTGTCTTTATTAATCAACTGTTTCACGGCCACTGGTCGCTGAACCATTTGATCTTGAGCCAGCCAAACTTCACCATAAGCCCCTGACCCCAGCAAGCTCTTTTGTTTAAAACGCTGTATGGGCGATAAAAAATCCTGTGGAGTCGAAAAGGCTTCACTGATGCACATTTCACCATCAATGTCAGCTTGAGTGGCATCCAATAGAGTGTTTTCAGAGTGGCTTTCTTCGATTTGCCCAAGAATGTCTATGTCAACATCCATGGTGCGAATGCTGTAGATTGATAAATTTTCAGATTCTTTTGAGGTCGACATGGGCGATGAAGGCTATAGATGTGAGCACTGTAGCATACATTATAGCAACGAACATTAAAGGGTAGTCTAATGATTGGCGTCCCATTATGGAAATCGCATTGACTTAAGACCAAGAAAAATACAATGATACTTTCAATTATGATGGCTTGCATCACCTCAGAACCAAAAGAAGACGCCACACCAACAGTCGATGAGCCCGCTCCGATTCAAGAAGAGGCTGTAGAAGTGGATGCCGTGGAGTCACCGGCACCAACCAACACAAAAGCCCCAGAAATGAAAAAAATGACTCCCAAACGCCAGTCCGCTGAACCCTCTCCTCCAACTGAGCAAGCCCCAGATGCAACGGAAGAGGTCGCCCCACAGCTGATTGGCGATTCGAATGTCTTTCATTCTCCAGAAGATGACGCCACAGGAGAAGACGCTCCACCACAATTGATTGGCGATTCGAATGTCTTTAGTGGCGCTGAAGAGGACATAGCGGAAGACGCAGGAAGCAGTGGCTTTCCTGGCCAAGTTCAAACCAATGCACTTTTAAGCAGTGGAATACTGAGACCAATTCCCGAGACTTTGGAAATGGGTACCCCACTTAATGTGGTTTTTAACACCTTGTACCCCAATGGATGTTGGCGACAATCTGAGCCGACCCACACCGTTGAAGACTTTCAGATCACACACAGCTATACCACCAACCAACTTGAGAATCAAATCTGTACCATGGCCATGGTGCCTGGCGGATTTATCACCCAGATAAACTTGGAAAACGCTGGAAAATACACGGGTCGAATTCTTGTCGACGGCTCAGAACGAGCACAATATACCGTGACCGTATCCTCATCAGAATAAGCCACAAAAAGCATCATCATGACATACATAGAACCGACCGTCGAAACGCTTCTTCAGCAATTTAAAAGCCATGCAAACTCTACAGATTATCCGTGGTTATACCGCTTTGATGGTGGCCAATACAAGACTCGGTTGCATGTCTCGTGTCTCATTCACGGGGATGAAACTGGAAGCTTGCCCGCTGTCATAAAGGTGATTCAAAAACTTAAAAACAAGGAGATTCAGTTTGGCGGTCGCTTATGCATCTCACTGGGTAATCCCGAAGCGGCACGGAAAGCGGTTCGATATCTTGAGTCTGATCTCAATCGGGTCTTCTTGGATACAAATCTTCAAACACATGAGGCTCGGCGAGCACGAACTTTAATGCCCATTTTTAATCAAGCGGACATTTTATTGGACTTGCACCAAACCATTTTAAAGACCCAGAATCCATTTTATATTTTTCCAAAATCCACTAAGTCTTTGCTGTGGGCACAGGCCATGCGACTGACCCGTGCCTTTATTGATGCAACCCCAGCTTCGGAAAACACCACACGCTGTGCGGACGAGTACTTCTGGTACCAAAATAAGCCAGCCATTACTCTTGAACTTAGTCAGAAGGGGCTTAATGCCCATGCAGAAGATCTGTCATTGACAGCCATTCGACGAGCAATTGGAATCATTGAACAACAACACCTTGGGCAAAGCTTAGAGTCAATTGCAGCTCAATCCCCCGCACTTCATTTGTACCACACCGTATATCGACATCCATTTGATCGAGAAGCCTGCATTCTTAAACCCAACTTACATAATTTTATGTCCGTCGAGGCTGGAGAAAGACTCAATGCACCTGAATTTGCTGAAATCATTGCACCAATGACAGGCGAAATACTCTTTCCAAAATACCTGTCTAAACACCAACTCAATGGCGAGACTGCACCTCCAAAAGAGTTGTTTCGGATTATTCAACGGGCTTAGGACAGTCGATTAAAACACCGCTTTCAGGAGGTTCTCCTGGCATGTGACATCTACAGGTTCCATCTCTCAGAAGGCTAATCTCACGCTCTGTACATTTCAGCCAAGAAGAGTCGTTCATAAAGGGTGTGCATTCGAGTTCTTGGGTTTCATTGGTGTTCTCAACATCCACATAGCAGCCTTCAGAAAATCGAAAAACAATCCCATACTTTGATGAATGCACATTGAGAGAACCATGTACATTAAGTGTGGGTATGACGAGACTCCCTTGGTCAGAGACAGGTATTCGGCTTCCATCCGGTTCAAATTGTTCAATCGAAACAGCCTCCTCAGGCGCAGGCGGCTCAACCTCACCCTGATCTTTTCGAAGCTGAGCGTCTACTGTCGGCGGTGCCTCAAAGACGGTCTTTTCCTCTCCACAAGCAAGCAATACAATCATCATGACAAACATTCGGACTCCTAAAGATCAACCGTTTTTGGACAATCCACTCTACGAGAAGAACCATTTTCAAAGGATTGACACGCACAGCGCTCATCCAAGCCCTTGACCAAAAGGCCAGCACAGTTGTCCCACTGTAACATCTCTTCTGGACAAGTCACTTTAATGCGATGTAACTGACCCCCTTCCCCAGCTCTATTCCAAATCACAAAACAAGTACCCTCACGGTAAATGGGTCCATACTTTGATGAAAAAAAATTTAGCCTTCCTCCGAAAGGGGGATAGACGACACCGAGATCGCTTTCAGACACCTCAAGCGGAGGCTGAACAGCGTCTAACGGTTGGCAACTGAAAAGCATGAATCCCAAATACCAAAAGAGGCTCATTGAGCTTCAGGCTGGGTATTTTCGGCTTCGGGTTCGGGTGCCTTAGGACAAGCAATTGGGGTTGGTTCGGGCTTTGGTTGTCCGACCATTATTCGGCATTCACATGTTTCACCAATTTGCCAAATCTCACCTTCTCTACAATTGTCCCAACTCTCCCAGAGCATTTCCTCAGGGCACTCCGTCGGAATCCGTTGATAGACCGGATTAAGGGATCCATCATTTTGTCCACTCGGTACCAAGACATAACAACCACTGTCTTTGTGACGGTAGATGGGGAGCGTGACATTTTGATCCATGGCGTTAAGTATGACGGGTTCGGGCAGTGGAGCACTCGCAGCCTCGGGCGGGTCTTCGGGGACTTCTTTTATGATGGGTTCCTTCGCTGGAGGCAAAACGGGTTCTGGTGTTGGAGGTTCTTCAACGGTTTGTATGGGTTTTAAAACAGGCTCGGGCTCAGCTGAACATGCCAATAAACTCACTAAAATAAACAAATTTCACCTCACCAACACTGGGTCATTCGATTAGTTAAATAGGCATATACCCAATCCCAGTTTGAAAACATACCATGTTCTTAACATCTTCTGAAGAAAGGCTAGCCGAGACCTTAAACTGTTCTGCAGAGACATTGCTCCGTGCAAAGATCATCCTAAACCTCATTCTCAATATGGATGCACTAACGAGCAAAGAGAAATATACCTTGCTCAAGAAACTTGCAAACGCACCGTCTTTAGACATTCTCCCGATCTTGAATACGCTCGGAGAAGACCTTGATCTTGCTGTTCCAAAATGGGGAATCTCATTGGACGACCAACGGCTTCTGCTAACCCAAATTGGCGACATTTCTGTAAGTACGCAGATACCAACAATTCTCGAAGAATTGACTGGCTGTGCCTCAGCTGTAGTTGAGACAACAAATAGTCCGCCAGTCATTCCTGTAATTGATGTTCCTCCTCAGGCTAAAGTTCAAAACTTCAACCGAGTGGAAGTCATTTTTTGCCAACACGATCCCACAAGTGGAACTTACCAATATACCCTTCTCCTTAGTGGTCATCATCATCGTCGCCAACTTAGCCATTCCAAACAGCAGACTTCTTTAGCGGACTTCATTCAAATCCCAACCGCATGGGGCCACCATCAAATTTATGAATTTAGCTGTAATACAGGTCTCTTTCCTGCACGGCATCCTGATGAAGCAGAGATTTTGGCAGACATGATCCGTCAGTATGGCCCTTTTGATGTGGTATTTAAACTCGAATACTCATGTGAGCTTCCCATTCCAAATCTAAAGGAAGCAGAGATCAGAGTTCCAAGTACCGACATTCATATATTCCAACATCAGTCCATTAAAACCCGTGGTCTAGCTGTTCAACATAACAGCCGTGTGGAATTGGCCTGGCCTGAAAGCACGCAGCTTGAAAGTCCAAATGGACATGAAGTTCGACTTCTTGACTCGTCGATTACACAAAACAAACGAAAAGTGGCCGACCGTCATCACAGCCGCGCACGGTCTCACATTCACATCAGTCAAATACATGGAGAAAAGATAAGTAACGCCCATGTCAAATGCACAGATCTAAAGAACACAGAGCATTTGCTTCAAGGGCTTGGTGGAGTTGGTGCGATGATTTCAGGTCAAGCCGTGCAGTTTTATACTGCGCAATGCGAATCTGACCAGATCTATCACCGTGAACCATTAACGGTTGAGGCAAATTGGCGACCCAGCCTTGAAAGAACATCGGGTCAGATGAAAATCAGCACCGACAAATACCAAGTTGACCTCAACAAATTGGCCATTCGGACAGCCCATCGTCATCGACCAGTTCAACACAGAACACCTCCAATGCGCATATCAGAAACACACGAACTCACACAGATGTCTGAGACCCATCCCCTGCCATTTGACTTACAAATTGACTCCGTTGCAGAACTTGAAAGTCAAATTCAGGCGACAGAATGGCAACTTGCCAACAAGGCGCAACAATCTGTTCAGGTTTCACAACGCGGTGATATTGAGCTTTATCTTCACATTCAAGACAATGTTAGCCTCCGCATTGAGTGTAAACCGCAGATGCAGTTAGAAGAATTGATTTCAGGTGAAAACACCCAATATGAACATCAAAAACTAATGATCAACCATGAATATCAATGTCTCAAGCAACCGGAATATGTCGTTATGACCATGAAATCGCACGATATCAGTCGAACATGGAAAGTTGAAAATCGTTGTCATAGACACATTTGGAGTGTGAGACATGATCGTCCTGTTCGTATTCATCAGGCCAATTGGATGGACGAAGCCGAAGAATGGTCTACAAGTGAATTACAGCATCACATTAGAGTTGGCTGGTCAGATGTAGGATGGTGGATTAGCCCACAAGCCCATTGAGTGTTCGAACACACTTTAAGGCTTTCTCAGCATGGAGGTGTGGCACAATGCTTTGTATTTTGGCCCTTAATATTCCCTCGGCATCAACCACACAAGTGACCCTCGGTGGTGAAAGTCCCAACATTGCTCTGGGAAGCCCCCATGACTTGGCCAATGTGCCATTGGGGTCTACAAGCAGCGGAAAAGGAAATTGATGGCGCTTTGAAAATCGGCGGTGAGACTCAGCAGAGTCAGGGCTTATACCATATACAGAGGCATGGTGAACCTGAAAGTCAGTATAGCGGTCACGGAACCCGCAACCCTGTAATGTTCAAACGGGCGTACTGTCTTTGGGATAAAAGAAGAGCACCAAATGGCTGTTGCCTAAAAATGAACGGCTGTTTACGCGTTGACCATTCTCTGACAACAACTCAAAGTGTACAATGGGCTTATTTAACATCAGCACACAGGCTCCATTGACATTATTTATCCCAATGAGACAAAGTGCAAAGAAATTAAATGAGTGTGGCGCGGTAAGAACATTGTGCTAAGAAAAGATCGACAAAGAGGGAGAACTCATGTTTCCATTGTGGCTTTTACTGGCATGTTCAGACAAACAAGAAGCAAACACCTTTCCGCAGTCCAATCAAAATGTTAGCGATACAGTCGATACCGACGAAACATCGCATGATGATACCAGTATTCATCAGACAGATACAGCTCAAGTCGACACTGCTCTACCAGACACAGGTGAAGATACCAATTCTGACACAGGCCCAAGCGATGTGAACATGGTGAAGGACTTCACACTTCCAGACATCAACCCATTGTCCAGTAGCTATAATCAATCCTACAGTCCAAGAGACTTTCTTCAAGCCGTTTCTGGTTGGTACTTCATAAAAGGAACGTGAGGATACTGCAGGAACCAGTTTGGTTACCTTCAAGAAATCCAAGACGAACTCAACGCTTCGCATCCGGACAAAAATATCCGAATCATTGCGGTTAATCAACTTGGCAATAGCGGTTGGGAATCACAGTTTCAGTCTGACAACTTGACCCTTCCCATGGTTCAAGACAATGAAACAGATCAAATATGGCAAAGTTGGGGAGGAAATTGGAGAGATGTAGTCATCCTAGATGCCAACAATCAAATCGTCGCGCAGTACAATCTTACTGAGTACAATCTGTCGAATTCCGCAAACTACGATGCTTTGAAGACGATGTTGCTTGAGGCGCATCAATGAAGCTCATCCAGCCCTTATTTTCAGGCTCTATTGATGTCATTGGCGATATACATGGCGAACTTGCTGCCCTGAACAGGTTGATTGATCAGTTGGGGTATACAGATGAAGGTGAACACCCTGAAGGGAGACGGCTTGTGTTCATCGGTGACCTTGTGGACAGAGGACCAAACAGTGTTGGAGTTGTTTCGTGGGTTCAAAAACTCATTCAGAATGGCGTGGCCCAATGCGTGGCTGGAAACCATGAGTTCAACATACTGAGAACCAATAAAGGCCAGCAAACAAGTCAAATGCGCCATGGGAACCACTGGTATTTCGGCAGTAAAGAAGCACTTGACGAAGACAATCCAAACTACATTCACCCCCAAGTTCAAGCGACCATTCAAGACCGTGCTCAAATCCATGAACTATTTCTCTCACTGCCACTCATTTTAGAAGACGAGAATTATCGAATCGTTCATGCATGTTGCAATGACGAAAGCTATCAAATGCTCCATGACTATGATCAATTCAAAGTTGCGCCTACTGAAAATGAGTCTGAGCGTCACATTTTGCATGCCTACCACTACTTTGCACAAGATGTCAGCCAAAGAATAGCGCACATCAAAGATAAAATGACGCAGGCTCTCACCAGACAAAACGGTAATCCTGTCAAGCTTTGTACTTCTGGACCTGAGGAACCTGCACAGCAGCCCTATTATATGAAGGGCAAAGAAAGAATTACAAAAAGACATCACTGGTGGAAATCCTACAATGGCCAACACCAAATCATTTTTGGACATTATTGGCGTAAACTCCCAGCATCTTTGGGAATAGGTGTAGAACGATTCACTCCTCGACGGGAACAAACCGCACCCGACCCATTTAAGGAAACGCCGTACGATAAGTGGCTGGGAAGGAGCATGTGCATCGATTATTCCGTGGGCGGACGCTACTTTGACCGACAACAGCGAATCGAAGAAGGACACAGCGGTAAAAGCCTTTGTGCACTTCGGATCACACGCGCAAAACATGAATTGGGACAACACGAACTCTGGTTTGATACTGGCCAAAGGCTCACACCAAATTAATATTTATTGACATCAAATCTCGGTTTTTGGTATGGTAGGTCAAGCATCGATAGAGTTTTGCAATGAGTGACGATCGTTTTTTTGACAGCACTATTCGTGCATCGGTTCCCCCTTCATTTCTTTTACAAACCTTGGGTAGACCCGATATTTTTTCTCAAATCCAAGGCCCTGGCTCACCGCGCAAAATCCTTCTTACAAAACCTCGTATTGTCATTGGTCGTAGCACAGAAGCCGATGTACAAATACCGTCTACGATGGTATCAAGGCAGCACATCGAGCTTTTGCGAATTGGACATGACCTTGTCTGCAGAGACTTACAAAGTCACAACGGGCTATTTTTGAACGGCGTGCAAGTCCATTCTGTTGAATTGAGAGAAGGAGACACACTACAAATCGGTGATGTGATTTTTGTGTATCACCAAGGTGTACAGTGGACGGCATCATGAGTGGATTTTATGTTCGTTTTTGGGGCGTTCGTGGCTCAATCCCAACACCAGGACATGCCACACAGCGATATGGTGGAAACACTGCTTGCATTGAAGTACGAATAGGCGATACCCTGTTCATCCTTGATGGTGGTTCAGGCCTACGGCCATTGGGTGCCGATTTATTGCGACGAAATATCGATACAATTGATGCGCACATGCTTTTTAGCCACAGCCACTGGGATCACATCCAAGGTTTCCCATTCTTTGTGCCAGCATACAATCCAAAAACCAAAATCCAAGTTTATGGCATTGAAGGCGACAGTCACATCTTTGATCTGCTCAGTGGTCAGATGCAAGACAAATATTTCCCTGTCCAATTCAGTGATCTGGGTGCTCAAATATCTGCCAGCCACCTTGAACCCAATGGCCACACCATTGACCAAGCAGTCGTTCGGTATTTCCACGCCAAACATCCAGGAGGGTGTTTAAGCTACTCTATTGAAGCCTTTGGAAAAAAGATGGTCTACTCGACTGACAATGAACTCGATCTCCTTCTCACCAACAAAGATGAGACGCTTAATGATTCGACCATCTCGAGAGAGCTGCCAGAAGACTTCATTGAGTTTATAAAAGATGCTGACTTATTGGTTGCCGACGGTCAATATACCGACGGTGAATACAACACACACATCTATTGGGGACACCCACGGGCCACTACATTGGTAGATGCTGCAATCTCAGCCAATGTCAAGCAAGTGGCCATCACCCACCATGATCCCATGCAAACTGACGCAATGGTTGAAGCCAAGATTCAAGAATGTCGCAATCGAGCAGCAAGAATGGGCTATGGTGGCACAGTCTTTGCAGCACGAGAAGGCGTAGAGCTTAAACTGGCCTGAGAAATCAGCCGCTTTTTGACCGAAAATGCGTTAATTGAGCGCCATTGAGGAGCTCGACATGAATATTGCAGAGGAAGCCAACCGTAGACGCACATTTGGGATCATTTCGCATCCGGATGCAGGAAAAACAACACTGACCGAAAAGCTGCTTTTGTACTCAGGTGCCATTCACCTTGCTGGTTCTGTGAAGTCCAGAAAAGCCTCTCGACATGCCGTTTCAGATTGGATGGCACTCGAACAGGAAAGAGGTATTTCAATTACCAGTTCTGTGCTTCAATTCGAACACAGAGGCTCTGCACTTAATTTGCTCGACACCCCTGGTCATGCTGACTTTTCGGAAGACACTTATCGAGTCTTGGCCGCAGTTGACTCTGCGGTCATGCTGATTGACCATACCAAAGGTGTGGAAGCTCGAACTCGAAAGTTGTTCGAAGTCTGTCGAATGCGAGAGCTGCCCATCATCACATTCATGAATAAATTGGATCGAAATGGCCTTGATCCACTTGGATTAATTGATGAGGTATCCGAAACCTTAAATCTTCAAATCGCACCCATTAACTGGCCCATTGGAATGGGAAAAGACTTCAAAGGTGTGGTTAATCTGAGAACGCGTGAAGCCATCTTATTCGAAGGGGCAAGACATGGCAGCCAACAAGCCGTCAAGCGCAAGGTTCCATTTTCAGAAGTCCGTGACATCATTGGCGATAAAGAATTTGATCGACTTGAGGAAGAACTCGAACTGGTCGAAATGGCAGGAGATCCGTATGACCAAGAGGCATTTCTTGCAGGTAAAGTCTCTCCTGTCTTTTGGGGTTCGGCTTTGAGCAATTTTGGAGTGGAACCTCTCCTCGAATTTCTTGCAGACTTTACGGCTCCTCCAAAAAGCCACCACACACTCGACGGCGTCGAAATTAAACCAACACAAGAACAATTTGCAGGTTTCATATTTAAAATCCAAGCCAATATGAACCCAAGACACAGAGATCGAGTGGCGTTCATGCGGGTTGTTAGCGGTCGGTTTTACCGCGGAATGGATGTCCGAATTGGCCGTTCTGGAGAAACCATTCGTCTTGCAAAACCGCACACCTTTATGGCCCAAGAAAGATCGATTGTAGAAGAAGCCTTTCCGGGAGACATTGTGGGACTTTACGACCCTGGAAAACTTCGTATCGGCGATACACTTTCTCAGGGTACGATGCTAAAGTTTGGTGGAATACCTCGCTTTGCGCCCGAATTCTTTGCGAGAGCAGTTCTGAAAGATCCAATGAAACGAAAGCATCTTGATGCGGGCCTCTCACAGCTGTCTCATGAAGGTGTCATACAGCTTTTTTATCGACCGGAACTTGGCCGGCAAGATCCTTACCTCGGTGCAGTGGGACTTCTACAGTTTGAGGTTTTAAAGGAAAGACTCAAAAATGAGTATAAGGTCAAGACTGAACTTGAACGGCTGTCTTTTCAGGTCGCCAGATGGGTTGGTGGTGCATCAGAAGCACTCGAATGGCTAGAGTCCAAAAGAGACTTTCCTGTACTAAGAGACCGAAACGATCAGCCGGTGCTTTTGTCTGAAAGCATTTGGAACATGAACTATGCGCTTCAACACGCACCGGGTCTAGAACTCTTTGAAGTTGAACCGCTTTAGGGCACTTGCAGACGGGTAACAAATCGAGGTGCTGGACTTGTACACGAACTACACTCCAATGCCAACAACCAACTGTGGTCGTCATCAATTCCATTAAAAGGAACATCACCTTCTAAATTTTGCAAGTTTGCTTCACCAGAGGTATCAAGAGGCATGGTCCAAAGTGCATCTGCGTCCGTCATCAAATCAAAGATGCTGTCTTCGAGCTCGGTGATAGAGCGATCATAGCGAGCCACGAAAACACTGTCGATCTTGGTCGGTTCAATGTCATTACCTAGACCATCACGGTCAATCTCACGCCAATCGATTGAAATGTTGGACTCCTCAGGAGGGAGGACCACAGGCAGAAGACTCCTGAAATCCACATCAACAGTCAAAATGGCGCTGTCGTTGTCTAAAGCAACAGAGGTATTCTCTGCGCTTGGATCAGGTATCAAAAAAGCAAAAGAATGGGCACCTTTGATTTGACTTGAACGCAGTGCAAGCATCCACACGCCTTGATTGGCAAGAAAGTAATCGGGTACATACAAATCTGCTCCCAAAATGCCAAAATCTCCTAGTTGACAACTGGTGTTGCCATCTGGCTCACAAAGGACATAAAGCGAAATGTCTGCTTGCTGAAGGGTATCATTTGCAAGTTGTACTTGAATTTCTTCTGGTGTTTGGTTGAGAAAAACGACCAGTGTGGCCTGTTCTACAGTGGTGGGGTCAAAATCCTGTCCTTGGACATCACTGCTGAGTGCAGACCAATCAATCTGAAGGTTGCTTTCTGGCTTTAATGGGACCGTTGCAATATCGAGGACAGAGTTGTAGGTGTAATTGTTCTGATTTTGAAAAACACATTCTGTACAGGGGTCAGGCAATTGGTCCGCTTGGACGGCAGTGTCTGAAACTTTCGGCTGACAAGCACTGTAAACAAATGAAAACCAGAGCATCGGCTACCTCCTCTTGGCCATTATGGCATTTGTTTAGATATTCTGTCTTGCAGTTACACAAGCAATCTAAATGCGACAAGTAAGACAAGACGAACATAAAAGAATAATCATGAAATCAAATACGATGAACACCGAAATGGCCAATACAACTGGTCTTTACAGCATAGATAAAAATGCATACAAATGGTTGAACGATCCGTTCATTAGTCGCCTCTTTCCCACTGGATAAGGAATAAAAAGTGGACAGTAAGACCAATTGTCCATACGGAAATACAATCACAATTTTCTTAATAAACACCTAAAAAATAACAGTGCCTATCTTACTCTCTATTGTCATGAGCTCTGCCTCATTTGCCTTTGATCCGCTTGCCGATTTGTCTTCTAAAGAAATCTGCAGTGCAGATGAACTCCTTCTTATTCGCTATCCCTTTGAACATTTGCAGAGCAACTTTAAAAATATTTGCTGTACTCCAGAAGCACTTGGAGAAACACATATGAGCTGTATGATGGACTGGCCATTTAATGATGTGCCCTCTTGTAAGGCCTATGACATCATGCGAAACAGTATCTTTGCCCGCTACGGATACCGCTTTAAAAGCGAGTCATGGAAGGCCCATTTTGCCTCTGTGCCATGGTATAAACCCCGCAATGACTTTTCGGATCTGTGGCTCAGTGAGACAGCAACCCAAAATGTGAACGCACTTAAAACATACGCAGCAGAAAAGATTGGGTGTATGGATTGACCTGAACTTAAAAGTCCACCCCAACGCGTACTCGGATGTCTCGGCCAGGCATGTCAGCGTAATAACGGATGAGACTGGTGTACTCTCGATAGGTTTCGTTCAACAAGTTGTACCCAAGCACACCCACATTAAGAGTTTGACGGCGCAATTTTAACTGAGTTTCCGCTCGGGCACCGATCAAATAATATCCATCAGGAGGCGGTGCGAAATCAGCTTGAGGATCGCTTAGGTGTTGGCGACGCACAGCATCGATTGACATTGCCAACTCTGTATTCTCAGTGGCGTGCCAAAGCGCAGGACGGCCAATCATTTCAGCACTGACAGAATCTGGGGGCGTGCCAATTAATTGGTATTCAGACCCCAACTCTTGAGCACGAACCGTTGCGCCATTTAGGACGAAGCCAACCGGAGCCTCAGGACCAAGATCTATTCTACCGTCCAAACCAAATGTACTGGCATCGACCGCTTTAAAACTGTATCTTGGCCAAGTGCCCTGAATGGTGACATCATAGTGCAAACTGCCATCAGGTTGACGCTCAGGAGCGAAGTTGACATAGTTTTTAAAACGGCTCGCAAAAGCAGACAACTCGGTTTCGAGCCACCACAATCTAAGCCCAAGGGTACCTGTGATGTTTGTTGTTCTTTCAACACCCAAATCTGGGCTACCAATCGCATATACTGGATAAGTGGGCGCACTGCCAATCAAATACAGTTCATCGATGTTTGGAAATCGATTGGCATTCGACACATCCAATTTAAAATCAAGTGTATCTGGCTTTAAATGGAACAGAGTGCCCATCGACAAGGAACCCGTGGTGTCAGAATGCGGACAAGCAAAGACCTCTCCGTCAGCCTCACATTGTCCGTCAACAATTGTTCCACGGCGCAGATGTTTCTCGTAATCAAGGTCCCCCAGAAATGCATTCCGAGTCAAATGATCAATACGAGCACCCAGTTCAACATCAAGACTTGAAAAGGCAAATCTTTCTGTTGCAAATAAAGAACCCGCAAAGCTCCGAAAATTGGGTATCAAAGGAAGACCACGGTAAACATTCTCTTGAAAAACCCCTTGAAATCCGATTCCACCGTCTGAAACTAAATTTTTAAAGAGATTACCCGGATGACCAAAAAATGTATCCAAACTGTGGGTTCGAAGGGTAAAGTCATATTGTGGGCCCGTAATACTGTCACGAACTTGATCGTACTCCAATCGATAATTTCTTTGAAAGGAATAAATGCCTTCAAAACTACCCCAACTGCCAAAGCGATTAAAATGAAGAGATCCAAGGTCATGACGCACATGCTGGTAAGCACGGTCAATGTCTCGACTTGGGGTCCATAGGTCGGCCAATAAGGGCCTTCCCGCTTCCAACTGAGCATTAAAATCTGTTGGTGTGGAATGCTTGATCCCGTAAAAAATACCCGCTTTAAAATCGTGATGATGGTAACTTAATCTCAACTTACCGTTGGGAATGGTCAATTGAGTGGCCGTACCAAAATTCCACTGTCGGCTTGCTGTATTTCCCAGCACATAATCAGGTGTTTGCAGGCTTTCACCTTGAGAATGGTTTCCCTCGATTCGGAAAGACAACTGTTCGTTCTCTTTGGGCACCCAATTCACTCGAGCAGCCTCATAAAAACGCTTCCCGTTTGTTGAAAAAGAGGAAAGCAGTTTTCCAGATGAACCAGCTTCGATAGGCATTTTTGGTGGATCAACAATAATAACCCCCCCAATGGCATCGGGTCCAAAACGGGTGCCAGCGGCACCTCGCACAATGCGAATGGAACCAGCAGAAAACGGATCAATCTCGGTCGCATGATCTGGTCCCCACTTTTGACTTTCATGACGAATACCGTCATTCAACACAAGCAAACGGCGTTCGTGGTGGCCTCGAATAATGGGCTTGGCAGCATCAGAAGAGCCCCTAGATAAAGTCACGCCCGCAACCGTTGCAACGGTTTCCGCAAGATTGTTGTCCGTGTTTCGGTTTAACTCTGCTTCATCTAAAGTGGTTTGTGGCTTGACGGACTCAAGATCAGGATTCTCGGCATGAACGACCAAGACGGCAGACTCATGATTAGACTCAAATGAGGGTGGTGTAAAATGAAAAAAAACCTGAAGCGTGGACGCCACAGGTTCATTGTTTTTTTGTGCGGGTTGAAACTTCAACTGCTGTGCTGCAATCCGAGCCGGTTCGTA
>JAYYJC010000048.1:0-4820 GCA_036146655.1 Myxococcota bacterium
TGTTGGTTTCGCATTCTGCACACCAACAGACCCATTCATTGCTTCAGCAAGATGTCTTACAATGGACAACCCAAGACCAGAGCCACCGGCCTCTCGTGAACGGCCTTTGTCTACTCGAAAAAATCGCTCAAAAACCCGAGACAAATACTTTTTAGGAATACCCACACCAGTGTCTTGAACCTCAATGCGTACACGGGTATCAATTTGAACCGCTCGAATATTGATTTGAATGGGAGCATCAATGGATGCATATTTAATGGCATTTTCTACATAATTGCTAAGTATTTGCTCCAATGCCCTGTCGTCAAATGCTGCTTTCAAATCTGAATCAATGTCAACATGAACTTGATGACCTGTTTCATCAAGTGGGGTTCTCAGATTCAATAAAACCGAATTTACCACAGGTTCTACGGGCTGCCTTCTGATTATCATGGTGTATTGACCAGCTTCGATGCGAGACAAATCAAGAAGTTCATTGATTAGGCGAGACAATCGCTCGCCATTGCGAAGAATGGCAGAAGCAAACTTTGGCCCAAATACAGGGTCATCCATAGCACCTTCCAGCAAGGTTTCTGCATTGGCTCTTACAATGGTCACCGGAGTTCGCAGTTCATGAGAAATATTCGCAATGAAGTCTTTACGAACCCGTTCCAACCGTTTGACCTTTGTCTGGTCTCTTATGACCAAAACGCAGCCACTTTGAGACTGTGCGGGTACTGAAAACAAGTTGTAGTAAAACCGTCTCGGTTTTGACCCCTTCTTCCACATACCTTCATAGATTTGACCATCGAGACCTGCCTCAATGGCTGCAATGACACTTTCAGGAAGCTTAGAATCATCTATGGTGTTTAAAGAATCGTTCAGCCCTTTTCCAAAAATACGCCGAGCAGCGAGATTCATCATGACTATTCTGCGATTTTCATCAACAGCCAGTACGCCTTCTTTGATGGTCGATAAAATGTTCAGCAACTGTGCATGCTCATTCCACAACTGAGAAACGGAAGTACTCAGCGTTTGTAAATCGTTGCCCTCCAGCTGTAAAGGCGTAGGAAGACGCCGACGGAGTTCATTCAATCCTTCTTCTTTCATTTGGACACTGAGCACTCGAATGTGATTGAAATACACCCCAATACACAGTAGGGCCGTCAAGATTGAAGCCCAAGATGACAAATAAACTGTGGCAACCAAACAAATGAAAAGAGCGATACCAGAAACGGTGTTATGCATCGGGCTCTTTGGGATTGAGACGATATCCCACACCTCGAATGGTTTCGATGAGATCCGCTGCACTGCCTATCTTTTGACGCAACCGTTGTACATGTTTGTCGACTGTGCGAGTATTCACATTGGGGTCCATGTCCCATACATCTTCCAACAACCGGGCGCGGGTTTGAACCTGACTGTAGCGTGTTACCAATGTTGTCAGCAACCGAAACTCAAGCGCAGTAAGTACCAGTTCGTCGTCATCTACCCAAACGCGGTGAGCAGCACGATCGATGACAAATGGTGGTAATGAGATTCGCACTTGTTCAGTGTCTTGCACATGACCTCGGCGCAAAACGGCATGGATACGAAGCACAAGTTCACGAGCAGAAAAGGGTTTCACAACATAGTCATCTGCCCCCGCCTCAAAACCAATTACCCTGTCTATTTCTTCTGAGCGCGCAGTAACCATGATGACGGCCAGCTGACTGCTTTTAGAGGACATGCGTATTTGCCGACAAACTTCAATTCCAGACATGTCAGGCAGCATTAGATCCAACAGCACCAAGCTAAGGTCTAAGTCCTGTTCTATCACTTTAAGCGCATCCAATCCTGAATGACAAATGGTGGTGCGAAAGCCTTCTTTACAAAGGTTGTAAGACAAGGTTTCAGCCAATTCTGGCTCGTCTTCTACAATTAATATGTGTGTAGACATAAATTAGGACCGATGGATGGGTTTGTAACGGATTCGTTTTGGTTGGTCTGCGTCTTCTCCTAGTCGACGGCGACGATCACGCTCATATTCTTCGTAATTTCCGTCAAACCAAACCACCTTTGACTCGCCTTCAAATGCCAAAATATGAGTGGCCATACGATCAAGAAACCATCTATCGTGACTAATCACAATGACACAACCTGCAAATCCATCTAGGGCATTTTCAAGGGTCCTTAAAGTCTCAACATCGAGATCATTGGTGGGCTCGTCAAGAAGTATGACATTACCGCCGCTTTGAAGCATTTTTGCCAAATGGACACGGTTTCGTTCGCCACCAGAAAGAGTCCCTGCCGCTTGATTTTGCTTGGTGCCACGGAATCCAAATGCAGAGACATATGCTCGGGAATTGAGTTCCCGCTTTCCAACCTTTAATAGGTCTGTCCCCCCTGTAATATTTTCCCAAACGGAACGATCGCCGTCGATTTCATCTCGACCCTGCGAAACATACGACAGACTGACGCTTGAACCAACTGTCAGCGACCCTGTATCTGGGGTCTCCTCACCTGTAATCATACGGAATAAGGTGGTTTTACCAGCGCCATTGGCACCAATTACACCAATAATGCCACCACGAGGTAGATCAAAGTTGAGATTTTCAAAGAGCAGACGGTCTCCATATGCCTTGGAGACACCTTCTGAACGAATGACCAAATCTCCCAAGCGGGGTCCATTGGGAACAGCAATATCCAACTTACGGCCTCCGGATTCTTCGTGAGTACCGAGTAAGATTTGTTCATAATGACGCATTCTAGCTTTGTTTCGATGCTGACGAGCTTTCCGACCCATCTTTATCCATTCTAATTCTTGAAGCATGGTTTTCCGTTTGTCAGCAGCACGTTGCTGCTCTTGATAACGGCGCTCTTTTTGCTCCAACCATGAACTGTAGTTGCCTTCCCATGGGACACCTCGACCATTATCGATCTCAAGAATCCACTTGGCTACATTGTCAAGAAAGTAACGATCGTGAGTAACAAAGATTACCGTTCCACCGTATTCGCTCAGTGCCCGTTCAAGCCATGCCACAGATTCTGCATCCAGATGGTTCGTCGGCTCATCTAGTAGGAGCATGTCAGGTTTTGACAACAGCAATTTGCAAAGAGCTACTCGCCTTTTCTCTCCACCGGATAGTACAGAAATGTCCGCATCACCAGGAGGTACACGAAGCGCATCCATCGCAATGTCTATGTTTCGATCCAAGCTCCATGCATCGGTTGCAGCTATCTTATCTTCGAGTTCGGCTTGTTCTTGACCAATTTTTTCATAATCTGCATCGGGATCAGCCCACATATCCATGACTTGGTTATATCGATCAATAAGAGACTTTATTTCAGCCACCCCATCCATGACATTGCCACGAACATCTTTGTTCGGATCCAGTTGAGGCTCCTGCTGTAGGTAGCCAATTTTTGCATTGGGGTCAATCCATGTATGCCCATCAAACTCGGTATCGATGCCGGCCATAATCTTTAAAATGGTTGACTTACCAGCCCCGTTAGCTCCAATGATACCAATCTTTGCACCAGGGTAGAATGAAAGACGAAAGTCAGACAAGAGTTCTTTGCCGTTGTCCAACCGCTTTGTGAGGCGATTCATTTGGTAAATAAATTGTTGGGCCATAGTCACCTTTCCAATTAAAAAGTGTTGCGGCCCTATAACCCGTTCTCAAACACTTAGCGCAAACAGGAAGCCCGTTGTTCACCGTAACGCTGCTTGTATGGTACATAAAACATGCAAGAATCGTATAGACAAACTCGCTGACAAGTTGCGTACACATCCGTATGAGTTTCGACATTGCATTGTCCGATTGTGAGATCACAGATTCGGTTATAGGCATCCTTGTCGGGTTTCTCGTCTTGTGAATGAAGTGAAGTGATCACCTTTTGTGGAGCGCCTTTTTTCCACATACCAGACTTATTTTCGATGGCTGTTTGCAAAGCAATAAGATCAGTTTCGGGCGCAGGACGATCGACAGAAAAAGGATGTGCCAGTCCAGCACGGAGAATGGCAATTCGGAGTTCTGGGCAATCAACAAGAATACGACCATAACCGCCGCCCCGCTGAGTGTCACTGCAGACCCAAACCTGTTTTCGTGCAAATTCACCAGCTTCTTTGGCAATTTGGAACAACTCCTGTGGCGTCCAATCTCCCCATTGATGAACAGGACCATAAGATTCAAGCGTATTGAAGCCATTTAAACGGGCCTTAACTTTTTTGTTTGTATTGGTATCTACAAATGAAAATGTATCACCGTCGTCCCAATCAACATGAACGGTGACACCATCCAAGATGACTTGCGGCGCAACAGAAATATTTTCAACCCCCTCGGGTGTGTGCTGAGGTTCTGCTTGAATAGGTGGCGTAGGATTGTGTTTTGCTGTACAGGCCCAAAAGCCGAAGATCGTAATCATTGTCATCATCAACCCACTCCTAAAACAAAATCTGGGTGCCTAAGTTTGGCACCCAGATGAGGTTTTCGTCAAGTCTAATATGTCAAAGGACCTTAAAAAGTCTCTCCAACGGGGAATCTAGTTGTTCAGTTGCCCCTTAAGGCGCTTGCCGGCACGGAAAACAGGAATGTTGCGGGCGGGCACAGTGAGTGATTCACCGGACTTGGGATTACGGCCTGGAAATGACTTTCGCTTTGACACTTGAAAAGTTCCAAAGTCTGAAATGGTAACTTTTTTATTCTGTTCCAATGCTTCAGCGATTGTATCTGTAATAATTTTGATGTAACGGGCCGCACGAACTTTTGGAATATCCGCCTCTTGTGCAAGAATAACAGTGAGGTCTGACTTATTCCAAGAGTCTTTTGATTTGATGTGTTTGACTTCGATGCTGTTGG
>JAYYJC010000049.1:0-3877 GCA_036146655.1 Myxococcota bacterium
ATTTGAATAAATCAAGTCGATGGAGTCCGTGCAAACCGCTCCACTGGAATCCGTCACCGTCAAAACAATTTCGTGAATGCCGGAAGACAATTCGGCTTCGAAAGCCAGAGCACCGTCAAGGTCTGGTGGATCGGAGTTGATAACGCCATCAAGGGAAGATTCCCAACGGACCGCCAAGCTGTCTGCGTCTTGGTCAATGTCTGCCGCCTGGCCTTCAAAGGTAATGGGACCTTCCACAAAGGGTTCACCCGTCAGTGGCACTGTGATGGCGCAGGTTGGCTCACTGTTCACATCGGTAACCTCAAGCCCAATGCTGTCTGTCCCTGTTTTGCCACCTGTGTCGGTGACGGTCAGGGTGAGTCTGTGCTGACCTGGACTCAGGGTGATGCCGTCTTCGATGATTCCGGAAGAGTCTGGGGTTGGCTCAAAGGAAAGAACCCCATCGAGATCCGACTCCAACAAAAACTGAAGTGCGTCTGGCGTGTCTTCGGCGTCTGTGATTTGTCCCTCAAAGGTCAAGGGCTCCGTGCTTAACACAGTGTCGCCATCCAATGGAAACAAGATTTCGGCGATGGGCGGGGCATTTGGCACAACCGAAATGGCAATGATGTCTTCACCGCCACCATTGAGGGGGTCTCTGACACTGGCACGGATGAGATTAGACCCGGGCGGGATAAGAGTCTCGCAACTACTGAAACCTTCTGAGTCTACCGGGACATCACTGCACAGCAGGGCGTCGTCCACATACCATGAACTCAGGAGTTCCGTTGGCTCATGATTGGTGTCAGACGCTTGTGCCACGAGAGTCACTGTAATCCCCTCGTCAAAGGTGCTGCCATCGCCATGTGAAATGATTTGAATGCTCGGAAGATCGTTAAACTCTTTGACCCCGTTGTCGGACTGACAACCAACCAGCAGAGACCCAAATAAAACTGTAAACCACATGACCATCACCTTGAAAAGATGAGGCCATTATACCTTAACTTGCCTTTCACAATGGCTTTATTCGCCTTGAGACGGCGGAGTGGCAGACTTGCCTCCGTCAATCACGGTCAACTTGGCTTTGAGATCAAGCCGTGCGCTTTCACGGTTGCGGGCTTCTTCTTCTCTGAGCAGCAAAAGCAATTCTGGATTCTCTTCAAGCCATTCTTCATGCTGGGCTTGGGCGTCTTCTTCTGTAAAGCCACGGGCCAGAGCAAAGCCCACTTCAAGTGCCCGATGAAAGTTGGTGATTTGCTTGTCGGGAACCGACGAAACCAAGGCGGCGATGATTCCAGCCAACGAGATAATGGAACGGGTTTCATCGTCGTCAAAAGTGTCTTCAAATTGAGACCATGCCACGGCCATGGCTTCTTCTTCAGGAGCATTTGGAGGCGCAATGGCATGACCGTGGGCTTTGACCATGGTTTTGGTGTAGGCCCACATGAAGTTAAAGTCTGAACTTTCAATGTCTTCAGCAAATTGGTCGATGGTGGCAATGAGTGCCTTATAGTCGAATAGCCAATCCGAGTCTTCCACAGGTTGTTCTCCCCAAAAATCAACACCATCTAACTGATTTCTGGGCTTTCGCAAGCCGACACAGGGATGATTGTCACAGTTTTGTGGGTTGGAAAATGAGTTTGATTTCGCTATAATCTAAGCCTTCCATTTGTTTCCGAGGCACGCATGCACCTTCTCTTTTTGTCCTTTCTTCAAGTCGCTCAAGCATACGACCCCAATACCCCACACGGCCACCAAGGTATTTTGAAGGCCATCACAAGTGCACCTGCGGCCATCCCTCTGTCGTCAGCCGACAAGGCCCAGTTGATGAACGGAGAAGTATTGCTCAAAAGTTCGAGAGGGGACGAAGGCGGAAGAGGTGTGGCCATTCAATATGTCCAAGCCAATGAGAATAAAGTTTGGGAAACCATTTTGGACTACGACCAGTACCCACAGCGGGTCAGCAATGTCAAATCCTGTGAAGTGTACAAGCGCAGTGGCGAACAAATTTCAGTGGAGTTGATTTCCAGCATCATGGGTTTTTCTGTGGGGGTGTATACGGTCAACACCGTCAAGAAGTCCGAGGGGTATATGGCATGGACCTTGGATTACGCCCGCGAAAGTGATGCATACGACATGATTGGATACTGGCGGGTCGAACAAATTCAAGACAACCCACCGTTGACCAAATTGGAGTATTCCACCGAAGTCCAGCTGAGAGGCGTGCCCAGCTTTGTGGCCAACTATCTCAGCAAAGGGGCCTTAAAAGATGGCACGCAGTGGGTCAAAACCTACTCCGAAAAGTAAGTTAGGGTCGAAAATGTCGGGTTTCAACCATCTGACTGTACACAAAGCCAGGTGACACAAACAAGGGATTGCTCGGCATACTTGACCCATCAAAATTGGTGCTGGTCACGACTTCACCAGTGGGGATAGCCTCAGTGTTGGGCACGACATCTGCCATGGATTGTGCCTTAAAGTTGAGATCGCAATTCCATCCGGTCGCTAGGGCATAGGTGTTTTGGGCCGACACATTAATTCCAATGAAATCGGAATAATACGCCGTGTCGTACCATTCAAACCGTCGGGTGTGTTGGTGGACAACGGGCCAAGTATTGGTCACAGCATCATGCTCAAGCACAAAAAATTCCATCTCGCAGGGCCAATCCACATTGTACAGGTCCATGCTGAACCGTTCCAAGACTGAGTCCTGTTGGAAAGTATACACATTGCCCCTCAAATCCCCCATGGTGGAATCATAGCCGGTGCTAAATGACGAGGTAATGTTTGACTCGACCAAGGTGCCACACTCTCCATATTCACACGAAAACTCGAGTGCACCTGTGGGGGTATAAGAAGTAAAAAAGGTTTCCAATCCTGTGGCGTGGTTGGTCACGGAGGGGTTGGGGTCGGTCAATCTGAGGTCGGTGGCGGTCATGACCGTATCGTAATCCATTCGGATGGTGGCGCCATCCAAGGCGTTTCCGTACATCTGGACAGAGGAAATGTCTGCGGTGCCAAAAATGAAGTCAAAGAGGTGGTAGCCGGCGCCATCCACAAAGTCACTCTCCGAAAGGGTGGTGGCAACATTGTTGAGATTAAAGGTTTCAACGGCCGTGGTGTGTGAAAATAAGCTATTCGTGATATTCAATGCGCCCAAGCTCAGATCAAACACCGGTGTGCTGCTCAGGCTGAGGATGTCCTCAAATGTGGTGTTTGATATGTCAATGGTGCAGTCAGTACAGCTTGAAAAATGCGAAATGCCACGGAGTGTCATGCCCTCAACTTGGATCTGTGCCGACTCAATGGGGTTCGGAAATAGTGCGTGACCATCCAAAGTGATTTGAGCGCCATCGTAACCGTGGATGGAAACCGATGTGTCGCCTGTAATTTGAAAGGACAAGTCATCTTGACATAGATGAAGTGTGTCGCCTTCAGTGGCCTGATACTGTGCGGGCTGACTTGGTGTGCCAAGGGCCAAGGTCAAGTTGTCGACATAGCCTGTTTCCTGTTCAATGCTGACTCCGCTCGCCAGAGTCGTGGGATCACAGTCGTTGTCGACGTCATCGCAAATCTCGTTTGCCCCTGGATTGACACGGGCATTGCTGTCGTCGCAGTCCAATGAGTTGGGGGCACCATCCAGCGGTGAACAGCTGGTACCAAGAATGTCTGTGCCACCATACCCATCGGCATCTGAGTCAATGTAATAAGTGACGGCATCTTGAAGATTGTCATCGTTCAAATCGACCAGCTCATCACAATCGTCATCAATGCCGTTGCACATTTCAAGGGCACCAGGAAAACGAGCAGAATCCGAGTCGTCGCAGTCACCGGCATTCAGGGTATGACCGTCTGGCTGTGAACACGCCTCTATTGCACCTGATTCGATACCGTAGCC
>JAYYJC010000050.1:0-10000 GCA_036146655.1 Myxococcota bacterium
GATTGGTCCAATTTGAAATCGAAAACGCCAATGTGGAAGTGGCCTTTCTCTCCATAATGGATCCCAAAATACACCAACTTGTTCCCAGGCTCTCTGAAGAAGGGGTTCAAATCACGGAGCCAGTACAGGCCGCTCAAAACATTGTCGATGCGCTCAACAGTTCTCCTAATCCGCCCAAACTCATCGTCATACTCACCACCGCAGACGCAGAAACACAAGAAGCGATACGAAGGAAGCTAAAAGGCGCACACTTGATGATTGGTGACTCTACCATGGCCACATTGCGCATCGAAGAAAGGTTAACAGACTTCGTCAACATGGGCGCACACAATAAGGCGGCCCCGCTAACAATACCCATGGACGGGCTCGCAGAAATTGAAATCACATTTGAAATTGGTCACCTAAAGCGCCTTCGAAACCGTCCCATTCACATCACATCTGAAATGCCTACAGATTCGTTGATCACGGCAAACATTACGCAGAATAGACTCGATCATTATGATGAAGAAAGTCACTTTCTCTTAATGCCAGAGGGAACAGGCAGCTTGTCTCAGTTCGATCACACCCAGTGGTCTCAAACCGTGTGTGAAGCTCTGAGAGTTCATACCGGTGCAGACACGGTATTTTTACGAGAACTTCCAGAAATAACGCCCATTCCTGGTCCTATTAGACAAAAAGACATTTCAGATGCACTCTCATTGATGGATACTGTTGAACAACATCGGATTCAAGGCAGCAAGTTTGCGAGATTTCTTGACCAATCTGTGGGTATCACGCCCGTCATTTGTGGTGCACAACCAGGCGCAACATATCCGGTGGCCAAAGGAAGACGCATCGATGCAGATCAAATGTATGTGGTGGTGACCACCGATTTGACGCGTCTCGGCAGCACACTTGACCAAACCATAAATGCGCATGTCAAAAACCATACGCTTGATCCCCCCTCACAACGCACCCTATCTACACCTGAGGGTCAACCCTTGAGCCTGAGAGAAGCAGTTATCACTGAATTGAGGAATACAAATAGCAGGCTTGGTACAGAGAACGTCTATCCTTATTTGTCAACAATCAGTCCAGTTGACAAACCACCACTTTGGCTCTTTCGCTCTCGGGGGTTGTCGTACAGAAATGAGCGTTTTCAAGGAATGGAAACCGACACCTTTTCGGCTGTTCCAGAAACATTGGCCACCAGCCCAAGCAGTTCAACTTTGGGGTATGTTGCAGACCTTGCATTGGAATATTCAGATTCAAATGTCATCGGTGACCTGCGGTACCAGAGCCGATTTACAGAATTGACAGCTGACGAGGTTAACACAGAAATCGAAGACGACTGGAAGCTGTCCACATCAGTTACTCGCCCCAGTTGGGGTATGGAAACTGGCGGAATTCTATGGATGCCTTATTCAGAACTGTTGTACGATTCAGAATACACACCCATCGAGGATGACAATGGCGTTTCCAGCCCAAATCGACAATCAGACCTTTCTGTGCGTGCAGGTTTATCCACTCGCCCATGGAAATTTATTCGAAATGTCAGACTTGCGGGCCTTGCCAACCGAGACATTGCACTCCTTGAAGACAAGCCAACAGAATACGCTGCGCTTGCGCAGTTTGAAATGAAAGTGGCACTCCGTGGTGGATTAATTTGGAGCAGCAACGGAGAATATTTGTGGTACGGAAAAACCCAAGATGATGACCTCAGCGACTTGAGGGTGCGTGCATCCGGAACCAGCCAAATCTCGTATCCATTTTCAAGACTGGGCTCGATTTCAGTGTATGGAGATGCGTTGCTTATTAAAGGGCGATTAGAAAACACAAGTGAGTGGGGCTTTGCTTACACCACTGGGTTGAGCATCGACCTGATTGGCGCCATCACACTCAACCAAAAATAAATCTTATTCGTCCCACGGTTTCAATGTCGGATTGGGATCCATGATGTGTGAATACAAAGCCGCATTACCAGCATAGGGTTTGTCATCGATTTGCAAATACCACTCATGCTTTCGTCGACGCTCAGCCTCTCGTGACCATCCAAGATGTTTAATTCGAAGCGGGCATTTTGCCACTTCGGTGCTCATGTATTCAAGTGGGTGCCGGCCCGAGTGAACTTTGGCTTTGTGCCACTTCGTAAATTCAGGCCGGTAGCGGATTAGATGAGCCCACAAGCGGTTGTGCGGACACCAAAACTCATCGTCGCGGTATTCTGTCTCATTCCACATGTCGAACTTTGGAAATCCAACCCGAAGAGTTGGTGATTTCATGATCTGCTCGATTTGATGGAATACCTTGTCCTCAAAAACTTCATCGGCATCAAGAAGCAAAATCCACTCTGGATTTAATTCTGCGGTCAATGCCCATTGAAGGGAACGAATGTAGAACTCTGAACGAAGATACAGCGGCTGGGGAGGCGAATAGAGGTAAAGCGGCACATTACCAGCGGCTTGGCGACAGACTTCAATGCTTTCATCGGTGCTACAATCGTCGATTACAAGGAAGGCATCCACATACTGCGCAGCATGAGAAATCACATCATGAAGAAATTTGTCGGCTTCGTTCCGCATAATGGTTGAAAAGACCAGGCGATGAGGTTTACCAAGTGTAGACGGCTGTATGAGGACAGGCGTTCGTAACGGAGTGGATTGAAGCGGAAAATCAGAAAGCGTTAAGGGCTTTGGCCTAATTTGATGAAGCAGGTCATTTTGAACTTTAACCATAAAGACAGCTGCTTTGCTGCTCACCCCACCCATTTTCATGGTTTCTTGTATCGCATAGACTTCAACTTGACCGTCAGGCTGTATCAATGCGTGCACGGGATGAAACAACACATTGGTATGGCTTGATTTGATTTTGGATGCCGCTTTTTGACGGCTTGACAGGCGTTCTCGTAGCTCCGGACTTAACAGTGCGTTGCCTTCCGTACCAGTCACATCTGCATGATGGACCGTAATGACTTGCGACAGTTTTACCGCTGTCATCAATCCTATGTCTTCACGAAATGCGGACCACTTCAAACAGTCTTCGTCATGTCGACCAATGCATGACTCTTCTTGAGGTTCAATCGTCATCAGCATGTCGTCATTCGGAAGTTTATCATAGGCTGACACCTGGGGAAACCAACGCAACGCCGTCACAGATGAGTCAATATAGCAGAGCCGGAGGGAGTCAGGGCAATCGAGTAAAAGACGAAGCAAATCGGGATGTGGAATGGCTTCGGGCTCAAGTATCACAGTTGACTGTCCATTTTCTAAGGCCCATTCAGTGAGGCTAATTGTGGGAAATGGCAATATCTGAGTGGGACATAGCGACTGAAAAAGCAGAAGCAACTGCTGGGCTGTTGGATGGGGGTCATCAACAAAAAAAACAAACTGAACATCAGGACAATCCAAATGCCACCGAGAAAGACACAAAAGCTGTTGCTGTAAAAGGTGAATGTGGATGGTCACTGGAACGATTACAATGGGAGTCGACATAACGGTGCGCTGTGAATAAAAAAGCGAATAAAGAGTGAACAAACTGATGAAAATATTATTATGGAATGTGTATAACGGCTTTCAAGATGGTTCGAAAACAGAGTTATTACCATCACAGACTCGCAGAGCCTTTGCCTATGAATGGATTCGCACACAAGATGTTGATGCCGTTGGTTTACTAGAACTTCAAGCTTTTCGAGAGTCTGACTTTGGTTCGCTTTTTCGTGGTTGGGGTCATGCAAACGGGCAGTTTCTAAAGGGCGCTTATCCAATGGGGTTAAGCAGCCGCATCCCGATGGGTAATCCAATACGGCACAATATTGAAATGGTTCATGGTTTAATTGCCGTTGAACAGGGGCCCATCACACTCGTGTTAACTCATATTCCGCCCAAAGCGTACAGCGACCGCTCCAAAGAGCTTCGAACACTTCTAGACACAATACTACCCATGATGAAACGCAACCGCCCAATCATTTTGATGGGCGATTTCAATGCACAAATCGACGCCCCACTTCCCACGGCATTGTCTGCGATTGGTCTCGTGCCATTGCTGAATCACAGTCAAAAGGATCATGTTTTTGTCTCTTCGGACATTGCTGGTCGAGTGCAGGCGACCATAGAATGGTCACCCGAGCTGGAAAAGATATCAGACCACTTTCCAGTACACATTGTTTTTCGTTGAAGGGGTTCAGCGCTTCAAGTACGAATCGCTTTGGCCAAAAGCATTCTTAAGACCATCCTCATTTCAGAGTGTCATATATTCATGCGAAAGACAAAAGATGGCTTTCTAATCGTTGCTGACAGTGTGAGCGGGCGCAACCGTATATTTACCAACGAACAGCAAAGTTACTTAGAGTGGTTCACATCAGCAAGCTGTTGCCTTTCAAAGCAAGCATGTTAATAAACCGGACCTTATGGTAAATATAGGGGTCACCAATGTCTCGAAAACCAATCGTCCTTTCAGGAATCCAACCTTCTGGCAAACTCGGAATAGGCAACTATCTCGGTGCCCTCAAAAATTGGGTTGGAATGCAAGATGATTATGAATGCATCTTCCTTATCGTTGACCTCCATGCCCTAACTGTTCAACAGGTGCCTGCTGAACTCCGACACACTTGTCTGTCACTGGCCGCTCAATACATTGCGGCAGGCATTGACCCTCAAAAAAGCACGGTCGTCATCCAATCGCATGTTCCGCAACACGCCGAACTCAATTGGGTTCTCAATACAATGACTTACATGGGAGAACTCAATCGGATGACACAGTTTAAGGACAAGTCCAAACGGCACAATACAAACATTAATGCGGGTTTGTTTACTTACCCAGTGTTGATGGCTGCCGATATATTGTTGTATCAGGCTGCTGCTGTACCCGTTGGAGCTGACCAAAAACAGCATTTAGAGTTGGCTCGAAATCTGGCTCAACGGTTCAATCAGCGCTATTCTGACACCTTTGTGGTCCCTGAACCCTTTATTCCCAAGGTGGGTGCACGGATCATGAGTCTTCAAGAACCGACCAAGAAGATGTCAAAATCAGATGACAATGAAAACAATATGGTGTCGTTATTAGATTCACCAAAAGTCATTGAAAAGAAGTTTAAGCGCGCAGTGACAGATTCTGAAACAGTTGTAAAATATGATGTTGAAAACAAACCTGGAGTGTCGAATCTTCTGACCATTCACTCGGCGTTTTCGGGGCAGAGCATAGAGTCTCTCGAAAACCATTTTGAAGGGAAGATGTATGGCCACCTAAAAGTCGAAACTGCAGAAGTGGTCATAGAAGGGTTGAAGCCCATTCAAAAACGCTACAATGAATTGATGGCTGACAAAGCAACACTCGAGCAAATATTGTCAGATGGGGCGGAAAGTGCCACACGAAGTGCACGAAAAACACTGAGTAAAGTATACAAAAAAATCGGCCTTGTCCCTCCCAAACGACGGTAAAGGAACAATACAGACCTGTGATTACAGGCGCAAAGAGTGATATGCATGCCGCAGCCAGATGGTCATTGTGTCAGGCTGTCCATGGTCGGACGAGGCAAGCGTCTTGAAGCCTTAAGGGCCCATACAGATGTGGAAACAGTTGTCCGCCCCTTGAGGGCTCAAATCTTAAACCGTCACCAAGTGTTGATGCATCGAAGGTGAGCAAGATAAGTCCAGTTTCGCCTTTGAAATGTCGAGCAACGGTCTCAGTAACTTGTGTTTCAGAGCTGAAATGAATGAAACCATCTTGTTGATCTATGGGCGCACCAGATGTCACAGTCAGGTCGAGAAGTGATGCCCACTCTTGAGCCCGTAACACTTTAAGTATGGGTTGATTTGCCAAAGACCACTTAAGTCCTTTTGTCACTGTAAGCCAGAAAAGGTCAATAACCATGTCCGCCACAGAAGGCCCAAATGAACGGCCATAAATCAAGGCAACATCATATTGTTGTTTGACTTCTGGGCTATCGAGAAGCATTTTCTGATGCGCAGTTTGCACTAGTACACCGTTGTTGACCAAAAGAATGAGTCTCCAGCATTAACTGCTTTGCCCACGCTGAGTTGTTCACCGATGCTTTGTTCTTTGGCTGGATCGTAAGTCGGTGACTGTGTTGTTTTCATGCTGCTTTCAGCAGGCACATGATCGCATCGGTATTCCTCTTCAGAAATTCGATAAATAATCGGCCCGTGGGTGACCTTGAGCTCTGAGACAACCATTTGCTGCATGGCTGCTTTTACATTGCCGTAGTTCCGATTGCTCATCAATGCCATCAACGGATAGGACAGCCCTCTGCGCCCACGGCTAAGCTTTACCTCGTGAATCTCGTCTAGGACACTGTCGTTTTCTTGTATTAAAACCGACTCGGCGGCCAGACGCAACCGGTGGGCCACCGTAGTATTCGGCAAAAGCTCAAATCCTTTTTCTGGTGCGATGAGAGTCACATCACGATGAAATAAACGATTTTGCTGTTCCTTCACGCAGTTTCCTGTTCAATCGAGTATATTTGTAAGCATCAATAGTATACCACGGTCGCATTATGCTCAGCCTCCTCTTTTTACTCAACGCATGTATTCCCAAACTGTACTCAGAAGCGGACACCGCTGTCGGTGTATATGCATGCAATGGGATTGAGAACAACTGGGAGTTTTCTCCACCGAGTATCAGCATAGAAGAAGAAGGGTGGGGTCCTGGACAGGTTGCTCCAAACTACATTATGAAAGATCAATTTGGGCAGGATGTTTGTCTGTGGCAGTTTTATGGAAAACTCGTTCTCATTGACATCTCAGCGGAATGGTGTGCCCCGTGTAAGGAACTCGCTGAAGAAGTGGCTCCCGTTCAAAACAGCTACGAGTCGGAAGGCTTTATCTATCTGACCATTCTAGGAGAGGACAACGCTTCCCAAGAACCCAACCAAGCTGTACTGGAAAGTTGGGCGAATGATCACGGTATTAAAACGCCAGTTTTGAGTGCAACACCAGAACAACGCGCCGCATTAATACCACCCGGAGCGGCTTATCCGCGCCTCATCCTGATCGGTCGAAATCAAGAAGTGATTGTGAGCAGCATTGAACCAAAAGAAGACCCGACCATTCGAGCAGCGATTGAGAACGCACTCTAAGGACGGGTCAGTCCGTTCAAATGTGTTTACTTACCGCTCGGTGGGGCCATCGCTTCAAGAAAATACATTTCGTGTGAGTCCACATCTTTGGCGACGAGTTTTGCAAACTCAGGGTCTTGCATTCGAGCCATCATGTCCTGCAGATTTACCCCTTTCATCATTATCATCGCCAGTTTGTCTCCTGCCTTTGCGTAAATGAAATTGCCAGCTTCTACCTGGGTTCTGTTATCAACATGCGCCAGAAAGAGCGCTTCCCACTCTTCAAATGATGTTTTGATGTGAACGAGACCAAATAAATCTTTGATTGCCATGATTGACTCCTGTAATAAATGTCACAGATCAGTAATGTCATATAGTTGTAAAAGACAAGCAGAAAATCTGAAAAACACACATTCTCGGTTGAGTATGACGCCGTCTAACCACCATTGTTGTTCTGGATTTCGCTCAATTCTTCCCATCGGGCATACAAATATTCAAGGTCTGCTTCTTGCGATTGAAGGCGATTAGATACCGCTTGAACTTCTTCGCCATCGCCTTTGTAATGCGCGGGATCGGACAACCACTCATGTGTTTTGGCAATTTCATTTTCAAGTGCCTCAATTTTATCCGGCATGGATTCAAGTTCCTTTTTCAACTTTGAGTTCCAGGCTTTTGCTGGCGTAAATTTCTGATCGGACTTTGTTAATTTCGAATTTTCACGGATCCGTTCAAGCTCGATGAGACGCCGTTGCGCTTGTTGGCGGTCAGCATAAATACCAATCTGACCATCCCCCTCAAAACTAACCACTTTTGTACAGACACGGTCAAGTAATGCTCTGTCATGAGTGACAAATATCACTGCACCTTCAAAACTCAAGAGGGCACTTTCGAGCGCACGCAAAGTCAACAAATCAAGGTCATTCGTCGGCTCATCTAACATGAGTAAAGCGCAATCCTGAAGCATGAGTTTGGCCATCAACAACCGTGCACGTTCACCACCACTCAACAGACTGACCTGTTGATCTAAATGCTCCCGACCAAATAAAAACCGCTGTAGGAATCCAATCACATGAATGGCCTGTTCTCCAATATGGACCCAGTCATTGCCATTTCCTGCAGCCTCAAACACAGTGTCTCCTTCTTTCAACCCTGTACGCTGTTGATCAAGCATTCCAAGTGTGAGACGAGGTGTTTTTAATATTTCGCCGGAATCAGCTTCCAGTGTACCCGCAATAATTTTGAGTAAAGTGGATTTCCCACACCCATTGGGGCCGATGATTCCAATCCGATCACCAGGAGCAATGGGCAATCGAAGATTTTCAAACAACGGTCGATTGCCAAAGCCCTTTGACAACCCATGGATGTCCATCAAAATGCTGCCAAATCGCTCCTTGGTTTTAAATCCGATGGTGATGTCTCGTGTTTTGGCCAATGGGCGTTGTTCAAGGAGTTGATCAAGCCGTTGAAGGCGAGCTTTCTGCTTGGTGGTCCGTGCAGCCGGTGACCGAGAAGCCCACTCTGCCTCCTGTGCAATCAACCTTAACCGCCGCTCCTCTGCCACAGCAAGTTGAGCTTGACGCTCCGCTCGGGCAATGAGGTAATCTGCGTAAGACCCTGGATAATCTACACATTCACCATCTTCGATTTCAACTATTCGAGTGGCAACCGCCTCGAGCAGATAGCGATCATGTGTGACAAGAAGTACTCCGCCACGAAAACCCCTCAAAAACCCCTCAAACCATTCAATTGTCTCGGCATCAAGATGATTTGTCGGCTCATCAAAGATCATTAAATCAGCGCCCTCTAGTAAGGCTCTAGCCAACGCAAGGCGCCTTTGTTCACCACCACTCAATGAAGCCAAAGCAGCAGACAGTGCTGGGGCCTTGACGCGGGTACACACCGAATCAACGCGATGGGAAAGGTCCCATCCTACAAGGTCAAGGCGTTCTTGTGCCTCAGCCATGGCATCCATGTCGCCTGCCATGCTGCTGTCTTCGAAATCAGATAACAACTGATGATGCCATGACAATGCGTTGTCCATCACATCTTGCACAATGTCGCCTTCAAGAATAGGCTCTTGGGCACAATAACTCATGGAATGGGCACAATCGATATCGCCGTGATCGGCTTCTTCTTCGCCAATCAGGATTTTTAGAAGGGTGGATTTGCCGGCACCATTGGCACCAACCAGTCCCACTCTTTCGCCCGCTTCTATACGGAGACTGGCGTCCCGTAAAATTAAACGGTTGCCAAAAGATTTTTCAATTCGTTTTGCGTATAAAAGATGCACGCCAACACCCTAGAGGGTGAACCGGAACTGACGGATGAGTGCCCCTGGCAAGCGAGATGACTGTGTGGAACGCTGAAAATAAGTCGATGCAGAAAGCAAAAAATCACGTTCGGAAGTTAATGCCTCCAACTCAGACCCTAGAATGCGGTAAAGCGTATCATCAAATCGCATCACATTTAAAGGCGCAACAATTTCACCATTTTCAACCCAAAAGGTTGCAAAGCGCGTCATTCCTGTCATGGCGGCATTGCTGCGGTCAGAATAATTGAGATACCACAAGTTCGAAATGTAAAGTCCAGTATCAAGTGCAGACAAGGCATTCGACAAGGCCAATTCTCCGCCCTTCATATCGATGGATGTTGGCATCTCACCACCCGAAGCCCCATTCGTCTCACATCCATATTCTCTCGCAGAACGAGGGGAAATCAAATGTGAACCAAACTGACCTGACTTGATGAGTTCCAAGCGATCAGGTCGGAGAAATCCATCTGCCTGAAACGGAGCTGCGGCGCCGTCAGCAGAGGCCTCACTGACTGTTACCTTGGACGATAAATTTCTCTCGCCCAGTGCCAACTTTAAGAGCGGCGAGACCTTTGCTTCATGACTTTGTAAACCAAAACCGCCCCACGACACCATGGAGATAATTTCATTAAGTGCGG